>DASWGL010000368.1:0-18721 GCA_036393735.1 Gemmatimonadaceae bacterium
GTCCTCGAGAGCGCAATCGTGATCGGTGATTCGGCGGAGCCGCCGCTGCCCCTGGTTTCGCACCGCGTCACCGCGCGAGGAGTCGAACGGCTCGCGTAGTCAGGCGATGATCTTGGCGGGGCGCTCGATGACGTCGAACACGAACCCGAACGGGTCCTCGAAGTACGGAACCGGCTGCTCGCCCGCAAATCTCAACGTGCACCCGGCTGCCTCGAGAAAGCGCCGGGCCTCCTGGTAATCGTCGACGTCGAAGGAAGGGATGTACGAGATGGGACTCGAGGTATCGCGATTCACGTAGAGCCGCAGCTCTCCAGTGTCGAACTCGAGCTGGTCGAGCGTGCGTCGCACCAGCCTGAATCCAAGCAGCTTTCCGTAAAATGCTTCCGCACGCGCGAGATCGCTGACATGGATCGCGATCTCCCTGTTAGAGCGGAGCTGCACCCCGGTCTGGGTCTGCATGGCGATTCTAATAAAGGGGCGGATTCGCAAGACCGCAACTGAAAAAAAAACGAACGGAAGACTACCTGCTAAGGGCCGCCAGAAGCGCAGTTGCCGGCTGCGGGCCAGTCTTCGATTCGCGCGAGTGCAGGTAGATGCTCAAGGATCATGCGCCCGCAGCCCGGACCTCTGCTTCTGACGGCCCTTGGCAGGTAGTCTTCAGTTGCAGTTAAGAGTCGTCTTTCAGGAGGGCGAGAAGCTTCTTGGGGGCCGTCATTCTGTATCCATCCAGAAGCAGCGAGAGGACCTCGTCCCAGTCGACCCCTCCGTCCAGCCTGACCCCGATCCATCCACCCGGTCCAACGTACGGCGGTGAAAAAAAGCGATTGGGCGCGGCTTCGATCATGAGTGTCTGGTTCACCGGCTTCGCCTTGCACCACACTGCATTCCGCCCGTCGCCGTGATGGTTGTTCGCGTGTGCGTACATCGCGAAGATCTTGTTCTTCACGCGAAAGGTCGGCTCTCCCCAGGCCTCCACTTCGTGAGCTTCGGGGAGGGACAGAGCCAGTTTTCGGACGCGGGGCATGGGATCACGCGGCATGGTTGAATGCTGCGCCGAAAACTTTCAAAAAGCCAGAATGCGCCTCGTATTCGCCCCAACCTCCCATGGCTTCAGCGGTAATGGCATCTTAGCTTTTTTCCCCATTGGGGTGGCGCTTTCCTGATATGTGAGAAAAGAGCACGTCGCACGATGATTCGGACTCGAATGGCCTTTGGCTGGCGTAGATACGTGGCGGTCGTATTCAGCAGTCTCGCGCTGGGCGGGTGCAGACTGACTACTGACGCGCCGAAGCCACACGTGCTCGGCATCATCAGTGGAGATGGCCAGAGCGCGGCGGCAGGCACCGCGTTGCCACAGCCTTTGATCGTGATCGTGATCGATCAGTATGGCGGTGCGGCTGCGAACGTCACGGTTACCTGGGCCATTGCGTCCGGTGGCGGAGGTCTGAGCGCGGCATCGACGACTACCGACGCAAACGGGACCACCTCGGTCACATACACTGCCGGCCCGACTCCAGGAACCGCCACAATTACCGCCACAGTGGTCGGGATCGGGACGCTGACCTTCACCGAAACGATTACCTAGCGAAAGCGCGGCGTTGGAGGAGCAAGGACGAGGATGTCCTCCGTGACCTCGAAGCGGGTGCTTAGAACATCATCGGAGCTCGTGCCAACGAAGACCGTGAAGCTTCCCGGCTCGACCACGCGTCGCATCCGACGGTCGTACAGCGAAAGCGCGTCGGGACCGATTCTGAACGTGACGCTGCGCGTTTCACCCGGCTGCAGTGTGACTCGCCTGAATGCCTTGAGGCTCTTCACAGGCTCAGCCTCGCTAGCCACATCGTCGCGGATGTAGAGCTGGACGACTTCGTCCCCGGCGCGATCGCCGCTGTTCCTGACGTCGACAGATACGACCAGTGAATCGCGGGCGCGGATTCTCGGCGCGGAGATTCTGAGATTCGCGTAGGCAAAGATCGTGTAGCTGAGTCCATATCCGAACGGGAACAACGGCGTCCACGGAATGTCGAGATACTTCGACGTGTAGTGGTTCGCCGAGTCGGCCGGACGCCCCGTGCTCCGGTGGTTGTAGTAAGTCGGGATCTGTCCTGTTGCACGCGGGAATGTGACCGGCAGCTTGCCACCAGGGTTGTAGTCTCCAAACAGCACGTCCGCGAGTGCGGTGCCGTGCTGGGTGCCGAGGAACCAGCTTTCGACCAGCGCCGGTACCTCGCGTGCGAGCTCGGGAACCGCGAGTGGACGCCCGTTCATCAGAACGGCAATCACTGGCTTATTTTCTCCGCCGGGCGATTGCCGCGCGGCGCGGATGACGGCGAGAGCGAGATCCCGTTGTGACCCCGGCAGCTCGACCGAGGAGCGATTCCATCCCTCGCCGCTCATGTCCTCGCGCTCGCCGAGTACGAGCACCACGGCCTCCGCCTCGGACGCCGCACCTCGCGCGGCGGCGAATCCGCTGCTATCCGCCGTGTCGACCGGCGCGCCGCGGACATGGATGATGCGCGTCGAAGGGCCAAACGCCGCGCGAATTCCCGCCAGAGTGCTGACCGCTTCTTCGGGCCTCCCGTCGGCTGCCCAGCCGCCGAGCGCTGAGCGCGCGTCATCAGCCAGCGGGCCGATCACGGCGATTGTACGAAGGTTTTTGCGGAGGGGAAGCGTCTTGTTGGCGTTCTTGAGTAGTACGATTCCTTCGCGCGCCGCGATGCGTGCCGCGGCGAGATGCTCCGGCGCGAGAGTGTAGCGCCGCTCGCGGGCGACATCGCTGAAGCGATATGGATCATCGAACAGTCCCAGTGCGTACTTCAGGCGAAGTATCCTGCGCACAGAGGAGTCGACAAGCGTGATCGGAATCCGTCCCGTCCGAACGGTGGCCGCCATGCTGTCGGCGTAGACGGCGTCGGACATGTCGATGTCGACGCCGGCGCGGAGGGCGAGAATACCGGCCTCGCCTCTGTTGGCCGCCACTCGGTGGTTGATCAGCTCGCCGATGCCGCCCCAGTCACTAACGACGAGGCCCTTGAATCCCCAGCGACCGCGCAGCACGTCACCGAGAAGCCAATCACTCGAATGAGCCGGCGTTCCGCCGATGTCGTTGAACGAAGTCATCACCGTCGCCGCGCCAGCCTTCACCGCTGCTTCATAAGGAGGCAGGTAAGTCTCCCACAGTGTCCGCTCGGTGAGCTCCACCGAATTGTAGTCTCTGCCGCCTTCCGCGCCGCCGTAGGCGGCGAAATGCTTCACGGTGGCGAGCATCGCATCGGGCGCGCCAAGGTTCACCCCATGATCGCCGCCCTGGAATCCACGGACCTGCGCGGCGGCCATGACGCTTCCGAGCCAGGGATCTTCACCTGCTCCTTCGACGATCCGCCCCCACCGCGGATCGCGAGCGATGTCCACCATCGGAGCGAATGTCCAGTGAAGGCCGTGGGCCGTCGCCTCGACTGCAGCTTGTCGTGCTGACGCCTCGACTCGCGCTGAGTCGAAGCTGGCTGCCTCAGCGATCGGTACAGGATAGATGGTTCGGAATCCGTGAATAATGTCGTTGGCGAAGAGGAGTGGGATCTTGAGTCGCGTCTCGCGTATTGCGATCCCCTGGAGCTCGCGCGTGTACTCGGCGCCGAAGATTCCGAGGAACGATCCAACGCCGCCGGAACGGACGAGTGCTTCTCCACCCTGGGGAGCGCGAGGGCCGGTCTGCGTTCCCATGCCCGGCAACTGATTCAGCTGTCCGATCTTTTCCTCGAGCGTCATCAGTCGAAGGATCGAGTCGGCGAATTGCGAGGCCCGCGCGGAGGTGAGCCGCGATTCGCGAGGCGTCTGTGCATTCGTCGCGACAGCGGCCAGCGCCCCGCAACAAGTAATTGTCGTCCAGATGCGCGTCATCGTCTTCCAGTGAAAAAGGTGGGTGTGCACCAGCGCTTCGATTTATTGGGGAAACAGTCTCGCCGAGGCTTCGGCGGCTTCCCACGCCGGAGTGACTCCGCCTTCGATGATGAGGAAGCTTTCGTCCGGCAAGGATTCGCGTTTGATGATCCGTACGATCGGTACGGGCGAAAACGCATCTTTCGCGGCGTCGAGAGCGGTGCCGCTGAGAAAGAGCAGAACTCCTTCGCTCGCGATAGGCGAGCGCGCCCATACTTCGACCGTCGGCCCCAGGCCTCCAGAGCCGGCGCCGCGCGGAGAAACGAGAAACCGCGACAGTGCCGCGACGAAGGCCGCAGCCTCATCGTGGTGGGCAAACTCCATCACGTGGAATTTCGTGGGACGTGACTTTGCTGGCATGGCTTCAGCGTCGCGACCGATTCCGCGGCTTCTTCGCGGCGGTTTTTCGCGATGAGCGACTCTGGCCACGCGCAGCATCGCCCAAACGATTCACAAAGACCTTGGTCAGCCGGACCCCGGTGTGCTCGTAGTCGCGCGTCTTGTAGAATTCGTGCGCCTGCTCGCGATGGAGCGCCGAGGTGAGCGAAATGCGGAGTGCGCCGTGCTGGATTGCCCATTCCTCGGCACGCAGAACGAGAGCCGAACCGACACCCTGTCCGCGCGCCTGCTCCTCGACGACGAGTGACGTCAGCCATGCGGCGGGCTCGCTGGCGTGGATCGACTGAAAGAGATGAACTGTCACCACCCCGACCACGTTCCCATGCTCATCCTCGGCGACGAGCACCATCGTGCCCGGCCGCGCGTGAAGCTTCTCGATACGTGCCGGGATCTCGGCGGCATCGGTAGGATACCCCAGTTGTTCGAGCAGGCGGCCGAGGGGAGCCGCATCTCCCGGCGCCGCCGGTCTGATTCTGAGCGAGTCCATCAGGCAAAAGTATCCTCGAACCGTCGGATAGAAACAAGGTGATTACATGTGCGACTGAACCGCAACTGCGAGAAGAGCTAGGTGGGGGGTGCGAGGTATTAGGCACGAGGTAGGAGGTAGAGCGCCACGTGGTGCGCGTTACCTCATACGTCGCACCTAGTACCTCCAACCTCCCACCTTGCTCTTCTCGCAGTTGCAGTTGATGCCAACGTTACCGCCCAGTGTCCGTAGCCCAGTACCTCGCACCACCCGCCTAGCTCTTCTCGCAGTTGCAGTTCATGCAAGGCCTATCGCCCCGTATCCGTAGGCAGTTCGTACCAGACCTCGACCTCGTACCCATCCGGATCGGTGAAGAACACGTACGGCTCTCCGGGAACAAATTCGCCGCGGTCCTTGATTTCCCCCCCCGCGCGCTCGATGGTGGTGACGGCCCTGTCGATGTCGCGCGCGTCAGTCAGACGGAACCCGAAGTGCTTGATACCGCCGGACATTCCGACGTCGTCAGTGCCTTTCTCGAGGACCAGAACGTCGCGCGCTCCGGGTGTTTGCGCCTGGATGAATTGCGGCTGCCTATAAACGGCCAGCATCCCGAACACGTCGTGGTAGAACTGGAACGATCTCTCGAGATCGCTCACTGTCAGCGCGAGATGGGTCAGTCCGAGCGTTTTTATCATCACCAGTCGCTCCCGCGGACGTCGAGACTTGATTCGGCGTCAACCCAAAGAAGTTGCCTGTACCATCACGTAGGCCGTGACGTCCCGACGTCGTGAACTCCTATCTGACATCTACGCCACTGCCACCTCGCACCCGTTCAGTTGCCCTTGCCCAGCCCAGAATCAGCTCAGGACGTCGCTACCGGCGGCTTCCAGAGCGCAGCGTCGAGAATCGACCAGAGATGAATCACCCAGCCCAGCAGGAAAAACCAGAGAATGACGGCGAGGACGAACTGAAGAATCGCCATTCCGAGTCGCCCCTGAACCAGTTGCCCAAGTCCGGGAACGAAGAAGCTGCAAACCGCGGCGATGACGTTGCCTGCTGATCCCTGACCCGCCATTGATCGATTCCTCTTAGGAAAGGTGATCAACGATATCACCGCGACTGCAGCCTGTCTAAACCTGGGGCATCCGCAGCCTCCTTCCGCAAGATTGAACAGAGAGCCAAATCGCACCAGTAGATCGGAGGCTTGCTGCCGGCACAGTTGTGCCAATGTAGATTGTGAATCGGTGCCGACCCCGGGGAAATGGAGCATGCAGCACGATGGGCAATGAACGGCTGAGCGCATTCAGCGATGGAGTGATCGCGATCCTCATCACGATCATGGTGCTGGAGCTGAAGGTACCGCACGGCACCGACCTGGCCGCGCTGTCGGAAGTCCTTCCGATATTTCTTACCTACGTACTCAGCTTCGTCGTTCTCGCCATTTACTGGAACAATCATCATCACATGTTCTACCTCACCGACCGGGTCACGGGTGGGATACTGTGGGCGAACCTGCACCTGCTGTTCTGGCTCTCGCTCATGCCGTTCGTGACGGGGTGGATGGGCGAGAATCATTTTGCGCCACTTCCAACCGCGCTTTACGGCGTGGTGCTGATGATGTCCGGTGTCGCCTACTATATCCTCGAGCGGACAATAGTCCGGAGCCAGGGTGCGGGCTCCAGGCTCCAGATAGCGGTCGGCAACGACACGAAGGGAAAGGTTTCCGTAGTGCTGTACGCGATCGCGATTCCGCTCGCCTTCGTCCACCAGTTGCTGTCCGATGCCATCTACGTGCTAGTGGCACTGTCGTGGCTGATACCTGATCGGCGCATCGAGGCGCTATTCAAGGATACCGCGGGAGGGTCCGATCTGTGACCGCTGATAATCCATCGAGCCCCGATTGGGACCGTTCGACGCGCGGGCTGTACGCGCGCCTCGTGGAAGCGTGGGACAAGCGCAACGCGCGCGATTACGCGCTTCTTTTCGCCTCGGACGGCAATCTCGTCGGCTTCGACGGCAGTCAGGTGAACGGCCAGCTGGAGGTTGGCGCTCATCTCACCGAGATCTTCACGCATCATCAGACTCCCCGCTACGTGTCGATCGTGCGTGACGTGAGACTGGTCGCGACCGACGTCACGCTTCTGCGAGCGAACACCGGGCTGGTGCCGCCGGACAAGGACGACATCGATCCAGCGCTCAATGCAGTCCAGTCGATGGTCGCGGTGCAGAAAGGCGGGAGCTGGAAGATTGCGTTGTTCCAGAACACGCCGGCCGCATTTCACAACCGACCTGACCTCACGAAGAAGCTCACCGAGGAACTCCGCACCAAGCTGCGGGAGAAGCCCGTAGCTTAAGACCCAGGCCATCATTGACAAACAATTCCCCCGACACGCAGAATCTTTCGCGGCAGTAACAACGTTCTGATGAACGGCCTCTTCCGAGGGAATCATGCGTAACGCTCTTCTCACTCTCGCCAGCGTCGCAGCCATCAGTGCTCCACTCGGCGCTCAGTCCACCCCTACCGCCGACGATATCATCGCCCGATACACCAAAACAATCGGCGGCGCCGACAAGATCCAGGCGATCAGGACATTGCGACGAATCGGGAAATACACGGGCGACGACGGATTCGAGGCCATCGTGATCGAAGAAAGCACCCGCCCCAACAAGGTCCGGGAAGAGTTCTCGATCCAGGGGATGACCGGCATCAACGCCTACGACGGCGCGAACGGCTGGAAGATTGACCCCTTTGGGGGAAAGAAAGATCCGGAGTCGCTGAGCGAGGAGGAGATGCGCTCGATCGTCGAGGATTCCGACTTCGACGAGCCCCTCATCAACTACAAGCAGAAGGGCAACAAGGTCGAGCTCGTAGGCATGGACCAGGTCGAGGGCACCGACGTCTACAAGCTCAAGGTCACGCTCAAAAGCGGCGATACGCGCTACTACTATATGGACACCGATTCCTACGTACCGATCAAGTACGACACCAAGCGGATCATTCGCGGCACGCCGCAGGAGACCGAAACGACGCTGGGAGATTACAAGCTGGTAGGCGGTTGGTACCTCCCCTTCTCCATGGAGACGCGCCAGAAGGGAAGCTCCGGGTCCCAGAAAATCACGTTCAACAAGATCGAGTTCAACGTTCCGATAGACAGCACGCGCTACACGAGGCCGAAACCGCCTGCCGGTGGAGGGTCACTCTGATGACTGGAATATGCAAATCCGCATTCGCCGGAATAACCCTGCTCGCAGTTGCTGCCACCGGCGCTCTTGGCCAACTCCCGCAATCCGCCGGCGCCAAAGTTGATTCCGAGACGATCTCGGGTCTGGGCGCGCGCAACATCGGCTCCGCGGCAATGAGCGGACGAATCGCCGCGCTAAGCGCGGTCCACGAAGGAAATCGCCTGACGGTTTACATCGGCGCGGCGAGCGGCGGCGTCTGGAAATCCGAGAACGGGGGCACGACCTACAAGCCGGTTTTCGACAAGGAGCCGGTCCAGTCGATTGGGGCGATCGCCATCGACCCGACAAATCCAAAAGTGATATGGGTCGGCACGGGCGAATCGTGGACCCGCAACAGCGTTTCCATCGGAGACGGCATCTACAAATCGACCGACGGGGGCGACAACTGGACCAACATGGGTCTCAGAGAATCGGAGCGCATCGCGAAGATTCTAATCGACCCGACCGACCCCAACACCGTTTACGCCTGCGTGCCGGGAAAGCTCTGGAGCGACAGCGAGGCCCGCGGAGTCTACAAGACGACGAACGGCGGACAGAGCTGGACGAGGATTCTTAAGGGGCCCAATCCGTCCACTGGCTGCTCGATGATGTCGATGGATTCAAAGAACCCGAAGACAGTGTACGCGGGGATGTGGGACTTCCGGCGGAAAGGTTGGACTTTCCGCTCCGGCGGCGACGGTGAGACGGCACCGAGCGCGAGCGGTCTGTTCAAGACTACCGACGGCGGCGCGACCTGGAGCGATCTCAACGAGTCGAGCGCGAAAGGCCTGCCGGCCAAGCCCTGGGGCCGCATCGCGGTCACCGTTGCGCCCTCGAACCCCAATGTCGTCTACGCGTTCATCGAGGCAGCCCCGCCGAAAAACGCGCTCTATCGCTCCAGTGATGGCGGACGCACATGGGAGATGCGGGACCGCAGCCAGGCGATGATCTGGCGTCCGTTCTATTTCGCCAATCTCATCGTCGATCCAAAGGATGAAAACCGCGTCTTCAAGCCCGACGGTCCGCTCGTCGTCAGCTCGGACGGCGGCCAGAGCTTCAGCGGCATCAGCAACGGCGCGCACGGAGACTTTCATGACATCTGGATCGATCCGACCAGCACCGACCGTGTGATCACCGGAGATGACGGTGGCGTCTGGTACTCGTACGACGGCGGCAACAAGTGGTGGAAGGGCGAGAACCTTCCGATCTCGCAGTTCTATCACGTGAGCCTGGACGACGACCGTCCTTATCACGTCTACGGCGGCCTGCAGGACAACAGCTCCTGGATCGGCGATTCCGAGTATCCCGGCGGCATCACCAACAGCCGTTGGGAGAACATGTACGGCGGCGATGGATTCTGGATGTTCGTCGATCCCACCGATCGGAACTACGTGTACGCCGAGTATCAGGGCGGTGAGATCGCGCGCGTGAACAGGAAGACGCACGAGTCGCGTCCTATCAAGCCGCTCCCGCGCTACCAGGAAAAAAAGCTGCGCTTCAACTGGAACACGCCGATTCACATCAGCCCGACCCGCAACGGCACCGTGTACATCGGCTCCCAATTTCTGTTTCGCACCCGCGACTTCGGGCAGACCTGGGATCGCATCTCGCCCGATCTCTCGACCAACGATCCGTCAAAGCAGCTCCAGGAGCAGTCCGGCGGCGTCACGGTGGATAACTCCGCTGCGGAGACGCACACGACGATTTATGCGATCGCCGAATCGTCGAAGGATCCGAAGGTGATCTGGGCGGGTACCGACGACGGCAATCTGCAGGTAACCCGTGACGCCGGCAAAACGTGGACGAACGTCGTCGGCAACATCACCGGACTGCCGAAGTCAGCGTGGGTGTCCTACGTAGACGCCGGTCACTTCGACCCCGGCACAGTGTACGCGACGTTCGACCTGCACACATTCGGCGACATGCGCCCTTACGCTTACAAGTCGACGGACTACGGCAAAACGTGGACGTCGCTAATCGCGGCCAGCAGTCCGGTTCGCGGTTACGCGCACGTGATCAGGCAGGATCTCGTCAATCCGAATCTCCTCTTCCTCGGCACCGAATTCGGACTCTGGATCTCACTCGATGGCGGCGCTCAGTGGTCGCGCTACAAAGGCGGAGATTTTCCTGCGGTCGCCGTGCGCGATCTGGCCATCCATCCACGCGACAACGATCTCGTGATCGCGACCCACGGCCGCGGCATCTGGATCATCGATGACATCACGCCGCTCCGCGCCCTCACGCCGGCGACCCTGGCGCAGGATGTGGCATTCATGCGCGCGAGGCCAACCACGGAAAAACTTCCCGCGCAGGGCGGCTGGGTGAACGGCGACGCCGCGTACGTCGGCAACAATTCCTCGGACGCCGCGGTCATCACATACTATCTGAAGAAGCGGCACATCTTCGGCGACATGAAGATCGAAGTGCTCGACGCGTCGGGTCACGTCGTGGGGACGGTGCCGAGCACGAAGCGGCGCGGCCTCAGCAGAGTGACGTGGTCGATGCGTCTGACGCCGCCGAAGGTTCCTCCCGCGGCGAGCGCGGCGTTCGGCGCTGCGTACGGTCCTCGGGTTCTTCCGGGGACTTACACGGTGAAGATGACCAAGGACAATCAGGTCTACACGATGCCGCTCCAGCTGGTGTCCGATCCGCGCGAGACGCATACGATGGCGGACCGGCAGGGGCAGTTCGCGCTCGCCAACAAGCTCGTCGGCATGCTCGGCGACATGTCGTTCGCGGTGGAGCGGATGAATGGCGTGAGATCGGATCTCGAGGACCGCGCGTCGAAGCTACCGGCGGGTGATCCGCTGGCGAAGCGTCTCCGCGACGCGTCGTCGGCTGCCGACGTGATGCGCAAGAAGATAGTTGCAACAAAAGAGGGTGGGATGATCACCGGAGAGGAGCGGCTACGGGAGAATCTCACCGACCTGTACGGAGCCGTCGTGTTCTACGACGGGAGGCCGTCGCAGATGCAGGTCGACCGCACCTCTGCGATCGGGCGCGAGCTCGCAGATGTTGTCGCCGCGTTCGACGCGTGGTCCGCCAAGGACCTGGCGGCTCTGAACACCGACCTGGGCGCCAAGAAGCTTCAACCGATAGTGCTGATCACCCGCGCCCAGTGGGAAGGAGTGGGGAAGGGGGATCAGTAAGCCGGAGGTTCGCAGCCCCAAAAGCAAAACGGGAGCGTCTTTCGACGCTCCCGTTCTGTTGTAACCTGGGGAATTCCTCAGGTGCAGACGATCACACCGGTCGAGTTATCGCAGGTCTTAGCTGACTGCGAGTGGACTGCAGTCGCGCTCCAACTCTGCGGAGGACCCGCGGCGATCGTAGCCGTAATGGTCACGTTCTGCGAAGGCGTAAAGCCCTGAAGGGGCGAAGCCATCGTCGCGGTTCCTGCGAAGTACGCACCGTTGTTGTCGGCGGCGTACTGCTCTTCGTAGGTCGCAAGGTTGCGCAGGTCAGACTTCATCGCTGCGACATACGCCTTGTCCTTCGTGTTCGCGAACTTCGGAATCGCGATCGCGGCAAGAATGCCGATGATGACGACGACGATCAGAAGCTCGATCAGTGTAAAGCCTTTCTTGTTGCTCGACATTGCAAATCTCCTGAAAACAATTGGATATCGCCGGTGACTATCATAGCGTCCAGCGGAATGAAACAGCGGTCCCGATAGCAGGGTGAGCCCGTTAAAGGCAACGCTCGTTCCACCTCAGCGCGAATCGCCTAAGTGCTTGTGCGCCAATAGGTTAGCCTGATCAGCCAGACGGGCACTCTGTGCCAGAATCGCCTCTTTCTGCAAATCCTTTTGCATCTTGCATGCGTCGGTCCCGACGCATTTCCGTCGGTCCCGACGCACTCCTGGCGGGGTTACGCTCGCGAAGACTTCATTATTTGCGCATCATCGCGCTGCTTGCGAGACAGTCCACGGAGCCGGTGAATGGCGCGATTCGAGGCTATCTTATCCCGACCAACGAACGCGCGAGAGGATGAGGCCTTGAAAGACGCACCAACACCGGAGAAGGTTTTTTCGCGACGGGACTTCGTCATGCGTGCGGGACAGGCTGGAATCGCGATGTCCATCTTCCCGCCAGGCTTGCGCGGTCTCCTGCGTGCGCCTTCGCTCAGTGACACGAGTGAGGCGCTCGACCACGGGATCCTCACCGCACCGGTCTCAACCGATCTATACTCCGGCCTCCGTTGGCGCATGCTCGGCCCCTTCCGCGGCGGCCGTGTGGCAGCAGCGACGGGAGTTCCAGGCTGTCCGAACGATTTCTACTTCGGCGCTGTCAACGGCGGCGTATGGAAAACGATCGACGGGGGAAGAGTCTGGACCCCGATCTTTGATGGACAATCGACCGCATCCATCGGCGCGATCGCCGTTGCGCCGTCGGCGCCGGATACGGTCTACGTCGGCAGCGGTGAGTCGACCCTGCGGGATTCCGTCGGCTACGGCAACGGCGTCTACAAATCGACCGACGCAGGAAAAACATGGGCGCACCTCGGCCTCGACGAGACTCACCACATCGGCAAGATCGCGATCGATCCGAAGAATCCGAACAACGTATTCGTTGCCGCCATCGGGAAGCTCTACGCCGCGAACAAGGAACGCGGAATCTTCCGCTCCCGGGATGGCGGACGGACCTGGCAGAAAGTCCTCGGCGACGAGAATGTCGGCGCGGTCGAGGTCGTCATCGATCCCTCGAACTCCCAGATCGTTTACGCGGGCCTCTGGAACACGAGGCGCCCCCCCTGGTTCACGTATGCTCCGACGAACGGTCCGGGCGGCGGAATCTTCAAGTCGACGGACGGCGGCAGCACCTGGACACAGCTCACGAACGGATTCCCAAAAGAGGGAATCGGGAGAACCGGCATCGCAATCGCGCCGACGAATCCAAATCGAGTCTATGCAATTGTAGACTGTCTTATGCCCGAGGCTCCGCCCCAGGTCGAACCACCGCTGGGAGCTCCAGCGCCTCAACCTGCGCCGGCCGGAGCGCGGCCGTCGAGTCCTCCTCCCGGTCAAGGGGGGTTCTTCAAGTCAGATGATGCTGGTGTCACCTGGACTCGCCTCTCCAACGACCCCGCACTGTGGGGAAGAGGCTGGTACTTCGAGAAGATCGCGGTCGATCCGACCGACGCCGACACCGTCTATGTGCCGAACGTCGCGGTCAACAGAACGCGGGACGGCGGAAAGACGTGGGTGGTTATTCGTGGATCTCCTGGCGGCGACGACTATCATCAGGCGTGGATCTATCCAGGAGATCCGAACACAATGATCGTCGCCAGCGATCAGGGCGCCATCATTACCCGGAATGCCCGATCCAACGATCCGCGCGACGTCACCTGGAGCTCGTGGCTCAATCAGCCGACGGCGCAGATATACCATCTCTCGGTCGACTATCGCTTTCCCTACTGGGTGACGGGCGCGCAGCAGGACTCGGGCGCGATCGCCGTTCACTCTCGTGGCAAATTCGCCCAGATATCGATGCACGACTGGGAGCCGATCGCGCCGGGAGGAGAGAGTGGCTATACGGCCGGTGATCCGCTTAATCCTGGCGTGGTTTTCGGCGGAGATGGCCAGCGCTGGAATCTCGACGCTAACATTCCGGTCGAGGGAACGACGAGTCCGAAATCACCCGAGCCCGCGCGCGGCGACTGGACGCAGCCGCTGGTCTTCTCGAAAGCCGATCCTCACTCGCTCTACTACGCGAATCAATTCCTGTTCAAGACTACTGACGGAGCGAAGACGTGGGCTCTGATCAGTCCCGATCTCACGCGTCCGGAGGTTTTCATCCCGCCGACGCTCGATGCGACGGCGGCGGCATCGGTCGATCGGAATGGAAAGCGCGGCGTCATCTATACGATTGCTCCTTCGCCTTTACGCGCCCCGCTAGTCTGGATCGGCACCGACGACGGGTACATTCAGCTCACGTCTGACGACGGTAAGAGCTGGCAGAATGTGACTCCCGACGTGATAACGCCATGGAGCCGAGTGACGATGATCGAAGCGTCGCATTTCGATCCTGGCGCGGCGTACGCGAGTGTCGATCGGCATCAGCTCCAGGATTTCGAGCCCTACATCTATCGCACGCGCGACATGGGTAGGACGTGGCAGCGAATCACGAAGGGGCTCCCGCCGGGCGTCTATGTGCACGTCGTCAAGGAGGATCCACGGCGGCGCGGATTGCTGGTCGCGGGAACGGAGCGCGGCATTCATGTCTCGTTCGACGATGGCGACAACTGGCAGTCGCTCCAGCTCAAGGTCCCCGTGACGTCAGTGCGCGACTTCGAGTTCTACGGCAACGATCTCATCGTCGCGACGCACGGTCGTGGCTTCTGGGTGATCGATGACATCAGTCCGCTGCGTCAATTGAGTGACGCGGTGACGCGCGACGATGCCTACCTCTTCAAGCCCGCGGACGCGATCAATTTCATCGAGGGCACGGACAACGGGACGCCCCTGCAGAAGGACGAGCCACAGGCGGAGAATACGCCGAACGGGGCGGCGATCGATTACTACCTGAAGAGACCGGCGACCACGCCCGTCGTGATCGAGATCGTAGATGCTGTCGGGGCTGTGGTCCAGACATTCTCGAGCGATCCAAATCCGCAGCGTCCGCCGGCGGGTCGCGGAGCGGGAGGCGGCGCGCAACCCACGGGCATTCCGCGGGTATCTCCGTTGTGGCAACCTCGCCCCGAGCCGCTGTCTCAAAGCGCAGGGATGCATCGCGTGATGTGGAATCCGGTGAGGCCCCGACCGCGCGGTGCGCCGCCGGCTGATGAGGGTGGTCCACTCGACAGGCACTACATCGGCGACTTCACGGCGAAGCTGACGGTAAACGGGAAGACTTACACTCAACTGTTCGTCGTGAAGCCGGACCCGAGATCGCCGCGTTCATAAGCGCTCGAACTTGGATTGGCGGCGGACCGGATGCTAGCGACTGTCCCTTGGAGGACGCTGGGCTAACGACCGCTCGATGCGGCTAATAGCCCGTACACGTCGACCTCGCGCTTTGCCCCGACGAATACCCGGCCGCCCGCGACCGTAGGCATCGCGAACCGGAGAGCCGTTCCAGCGCGATCGCGCGACGCGTTCATTTCGCTGTTGAAAAGCTCGCGGGTGACATCGGAAGCGTCGTAGGCGTGAAGTACCGCCGGCTTATCGGCACCGCGCCAGGTACGAGTCTCGATCGCCCACACAATCCCATTCCTGTCACCGTTCGACGACACCACGGGTGTCGCACCCGGATCCACCGATCTCGTCGGACCAAGCGTCGGCGGCGATGCGATCCGACCACCGGTGACGCGATATGCTTTGAGAACATCGTTGCTGCCCCACACATAGAGCGTGTGATTCCAGTACGCGGACGAGCCAAATCCGCTCTCGGATGTGTGCAGAGTCTGGATTGCATGGGAATCGTTGTCGGTGCGATAGTGGCCCATCTTATCGCGATCGATGAGGTAGGAAACGCCGGCCTTGCCCGTGACGAACACCATGTGCCGATGGGGACCTGATTCGTCAGGGAGCAACAACGGGCCGCCCGAACCGAGATCGAGATCGGCGTTCGAAAGCGCGACCTGGTTGAACGGTGTGAAGTAATCGCGCACAACGAATCCGCTCGAGGTGAGTCCGAGCTTGAGCACCGTATTCCCGTAATTGGGCGCTGGCCCTTCGTCGAACGTTCCGTTCCCCGTCACTGCGTACACGTTGCCGGCAGAGTCAGCGGCGAGTCCGGCATCTCCCTGCCAGATTCCCGCTTCGGACCCGCCCGGCGTCGCGTTGAACACAGCGAGCTGTTTGAGCGTCTTCGCGTCGTACGCCATGACCCACCCGTGATACGGGCCGACGTCGCAGGACGATGCCCACGACAGATAGACAACGCCGTGGTCGAGTAGTAGCGCGGCTCGCGGATTCTCGCGAAGCGGCTCGAACGCGATAACGCCATTGCGCGACCCGTCTCCACTTCCCCTCACCGACGCTCGAATCTCCACCGGCGGGAGCTTCTCGGCGCCGGTGCGAATGTTCAGCGCGTGCAGTCGCTGCACAAAACGATGATCGCCATTCGGCGTCGGCTCCTTCGTGCGCATCAACACGTAAATCGTTCCCGCAAGGGGATCGATTGCGGGGGTTGGCGTGATGCCGATTTCCGGCTTGATGAATGGGCAGCTGACTTCCCGGATACTGAGGGGAGTGATGTCGATCGATGGATCAACGAAGCTCGCCTTCCAGAGCGGAGCACCACCCCGACTCGCCGCGTCGAATGCATACACACTCCCGTGCTCGGTGGCGACGAAAAGAACGGCGCGCGTTCCGAGCCTGGGGAGATCGAGCCGCGGCAGATAGAGCGGCTGCGCGTAGACATCGCCATCGACCTGGAACGTCGCGATCTTGCCGAACGTCGAGCTGCGGACGTTGGCCGGTGTGAGCGCGGTCTCGGTTGTCACGGCGCCAGTGCGCGCGTTTCCATATTGCGCGGTCGTGACCTGGCCCAATGAGACTCCAGCCAAATACGCGGTGAAGGCAAACAGCTCGATGACGAGCCTCACGACTGATTTCATACCGTTGTCCTCAATTAGACAAGGTGAAGCGCGGATGTCGGGCATGCCCTTTGCCCGTTTCCAAATCCTGTAGTCTTTGTCACGTCATAGGAGGACTGAGTCATGCCGGAAGTCCTGGTAAAATTCGACGAACCAATGCGCGACCCGGACGGAGCCATGTACTTCGCGCAGGCCGCGGGGCGACAGAGGGAAGATGGTTTGTGGGAAGGTTGGCTCGAATTCATCGGGCTGAATGAAAGCGCGCGGTCGATCTGCTCGGACCGCGAGACCACACAGCCCAACCGCGCTGACCTCGAGTACTGGGCGCAAGGCCTGACCAGAGTCTACCTCCAGGGTGCTCTGGCGAGAGCCGAGTCTTGCGCGGAGCCTCTGCAGAGAGAGCCGGCCCAGAGAGAGCCGGCCCCGCGGGAAAGTTGACGCAACGTCTGATTAGGCCGGCGCTTCCTTAGGCCGGCGCTTCCATTGAGGGTTGGCTGGTGTCCGTGGTGTAACCGCGCCCTGTCCTCGCCCCCGCCGTCGTCTCCTTGCCTCCCAGCTCCGTGATGAATTCGTTGTGGTCCATCGGACGGGAGAACATCGGATAGTTCTTCTCGACGGCGGCCTTCTGCTCTTCTTCGCTCAGCGCCGCGGTGCAGTCGGTGAGCGTAACGACGTTGTAGCCCTTCTCGTACCCGGTTCGCATCGTGGATTCCACGCAACAGTTGGTGAGAAATCCGCCCAACGCAATGTTGGTGATCCCGCGACTGCGGAGAACGAAATCGAGATTGGTGCTGGCGAAACCGTCAAGCCCGCGTTTTCCCTCGACCACGATGTCCTGCGACTCGGGCTTCAGCTCGTCGACGATCTCGGATCCCCAGCTGCCCTTTCTGAACGATTTCGAATCGACTACGCCCTTGAGGATTCCGTAGGGCTCCGGCGTGAGCTCGTGATAATCGTCGGTGAACGTGATCGGCGCGTGCACGATCGTCGCGCCAAGCTCCCGCGCCTTCTTGACGGTCTCCAACGTGTTGGCGAGCATGTTGGTCGAGTTCATCACCGGCTTGACAGCGTCGTGGAGCGTGCCGCCTTCGGAGGTGAAATCGTTCTGGTACTCGATGAGAACGACGGCCGTGCGCTTCGGGTCCATCTCCGCTCCTTGTTGTGTGCCCATATGATATAATCGCGGTCAGGACGAGGCGTCAGACCCGCTCGCGCAGTCCGAGGTCACTGTCTACCGCCGCTGCGAGAACAGCCACGACCAGAATTTCGGGGAGGCGTACGTTGGGTCCCAGGCGTTGTGGCCGGTTCCCGGAACCTCCGTGTACTGAACCGGAGCTCCAGCAGATTGAAGCGCCGCGAACGCCTTTCGCGATTCATCGACCGGCACTGCCGGATCGATCTCGCCGTGAAAAATCCAGGTCGGAGTTTGCCGCAGCTGGCGTCCGAACCCCGAGTATATCTCACCGCTGTCCGCCGGCACGACTGGATCCGCGGCCTTCCAGAACTGGGGTGAAATCCAGCCACAGATCGGCGCGATTGCGGCAAAGCGCTTTGGATTCCTGTACGCGATATACCAAGTCCCATTTCCTCCCATTGAGAGACCCGTCAGGTACACTCTCGATGGATCTGTCTGGTACTCGCGCACCGTCTGATCGAGCGCCATCATGGCGACTCGAGCCAGAGTGCCGGTCCATGAGGACTCAGCTGTCGCTTGCGGAAAAACCGCGATCGCCGGAAATCGCGTGATGGTCTGGCGGATCGCAGGAGCGAGTCCGACCTGTGTCTGTATATATCCATCGCTCCCGCGCTCGCCTGCGCTGTGAAGAAAAAGAATCACCGGCCACCGTTGGCTCGCGGTGTACGACGGCGGAACGAAGATCTGATACTTGTAAGTCTGTCCGCCCAGCGAAACGGATCGGTCGAGAAAACCCGTCTCGATTCGCGATTGCGCCTGGGCCGTGCCGACGGAAGACGTGAGCAGGACAGCCAGGAGGGATGAGATCACCGGATTCCGCATAACGCCTCTTTTGGGTGAGCCGACCGCCCAATGTGCAGGTGTCACGCGAGTGGGTCAATGAAGGCCCTGCTCTCTTACCGATCCTTGATTGCGACGAAGCTCCCTGGCCGCGACGAGTCCGTATGGAGCGACCACCCCGGATT
>DASWGL010000369.1:0-5516 GCA_036393735.1 Gemmatimonadaceae bacterium
CACGCTCGATAGGACGATCGTATGGTTCGCCCCTTCGTATCCGAGTCGCCGACACCAAAGTATGATTGCTGTTCGCACGCGGATTGGCGCACCGTCAGGGAGGCCGGCAATGCAAGCAATCGGTATTGACGACTTGAGACAGGCCGAAGCGCTCCTCGCGGGCGAGAAACGTCTGCTGGAGATGGTCGCGAGAGGCGATCCCCTTCTGGTAGTCCTCGACGCACTCTGCAGAATTGCAGAAGCCACTGGCAGTGGCGTTCACTGTTCGATCCTGCTGATTGATGCGGAGGGCCGGTTTCACTCCGGCGGCGGACCGACGCTACCACCGGGTTACAGCGAAGCGGTGGACGGGGTACCGGTGAATTGCGACATCGGTCCATGCGGGATGGCAGCATCGCTGAAGATGCAGATCATCGTTCCCGACTTCTCCCTTGACCCGCGCTGGCACGGGTATGCGTGGCACACCTCGGCGGTCAACTGCGGTTTCAGAGGTTGTTGGTCGACACCTATCCTGGCGTTGTCCGGAAAGGTGTTGGGCACGTTCGCGATGTATCACGAGAAACCGGGAACGCCGACCGCGATTGATAACGCCATCATCGACCAGTTCACTCACATTGCCAGCATCGCGATTGAACGCACAGAGCGCGAAGCCGCTTTGAAGCGCAGCGAGGCGTTTCTCGCGGAAGGGCAGCGTCTCAGTTCAACGGGAAGTTTTCTCTGGCGCGTATCGACCGGCGAGATCACATGGTCCGACCAGACCTATCGCATTTTTGAAATCGATCCGGGAACTCGCGTCACGCTCGACCTGATCAGCAGCCGATATCATCCTGACGACATTCCGTTCTTTCACGACTGGCTCGAACGCGCGCAGTGCGATGTGGGAGATCTGGAAGCCGAACTTCGCCTGCGGATGCCTGATGGGTCGGTCAAGTACGTGCACACGGTCGCTCATGCCACGCGGAGCGAGAACGATGAGCTCGAATACATCGGCGCCGTTCAGGACGTCACAGAGCGGCGAATGTCAGAAGATGCTCTCAACAAAGTTCGATCCGAGTTGGCTCAAGTCGCCAGAGTCACGACCCTTGGCGCATTGACGGCTTCGATTGCGCACGAAGTCAACCAGCCCCTCGCTTCCATCGTCACCAATGCGAGCACGTCGCTGCACATGCTGGCTGACGATCCTCCCGACATCGATGGGGCGCGAGACAGGGCGCGGTGCGCGATCCGCGATGCCAATCGTGCGTCAGAAGTGATCTCGCGGTTGCGGGCGCTGTTCGGCAAGAAGACCCCGTCGACGGAATGCGTCGATCTCAACGAGGCCACCCGAGAAGTCATCTCTCTCTCCTCGAACGAATTTCAGAGAGATCGCGTGGCGGTCCGCCTCGAGCTCGCCGACGACCTGCCGCCCGTCCAGGGCGATCGCGTACAACTGCAGCAAGTCGTCCTCAATCTTCTTCTCAATGCAGCGGAAGCAATGATCGATGTCGACGATCGTCCGCGACAAATCGTGATCAAGACGGAGCGGGAAGACAGCAGCGGCGTGCGTTTGAGCGTGCAGGACTCGGGAGCAGGCTTTGACCCACAAAATGCCGAGCACCTCTTTGACGCGTTCTATACGACCAAGAGCACTGGAATGGGAATCGGGTTGTCGGTCAGCCGATCCATCATCGAAAGTCATCATGGGCGCTTATGGGCTGAGTGCAACGACGGTCCAGGAGCGACGTTTGGTTTTTCGCTTCTGGGAGTCGGATGCTGATGGCAGTCGTAGACCAGAGCGCGCCAATCGTTTTCGTTGTGATGACGACGCAGCGTTGCGCGAAGCTCTCGAGGTGCTGATTCGGTATGCCGGATGGCGGCCTGAGACGTTCGCATCCGCCCACGAATTCCTTGCGCGCAACCGTGTGGATGTTCCGAGCTGCCTGATCCTCGACGTCGCACTCCCTGACCTCAGTGGACTCGACGTGCAAAAGCGCGTTGTCGATCGCGTCGACATGCCGATCATCTTCATTACAGGGCATGGCGACGTGCCCATGTCGGTGCAGGCCATGAAGGCGGGGGCGGTGGAGTTCCTGACCAAGCCGTTCCGCGACGACGTGCTGCTCGACGCGATCGATCATGCCATTGATCGCAGCCGCGTGGCACTCGGTCAGGAGGCGGAAATCAACGCGCTCCGCGCGCGCTACGCCTCGCTCAGTCCTCGCGAGCGAGAAGTCATGGCGCTGGTCGTCTCCGGTCTGTTGAACAAACAGGTCGCCGAAGAGCTCGGCACGAGCGAGATCACGGTCAAGGGGCAGCGCGGCAAAATGATGCGAAAGATGCAGGCCGCCTCTTTCGCCGATCTGGTGAGGATGGCCACGAAGTTAGGCCTGCAGCTCGCCGCGCATCACGACACGAAAGTATCAACACTATCGTCCGATCGATCGCGTTGAAAAATGTCCCTATCTTGATCGCATGATCGAGTGGGACGTCTTCATCACAAAACGCCAAAGCTCCTACCAGGACATTCCGCCCGGCAAGGAACAGTGGATGTGGGTGCCGTCATCGGCGACGCTCATCTACGGCGAGCGCGACGCCGTCCTGGTGGACACCTTTCTGACCATCGAGCAGGCGCACGCTCTGGTGGAGTGGGTCGCCGCCAGCGGAAAAAACCTCACCACCATCTATGTCACGCACGGGCACGGAGACCATTTCTTCGGCATCGGCGCGCTCCAGGATCGTTTTCCCAACGCCAGAGCAGTCGCGACGCCCGGTGTCGTGCGGGTCATGCAGAAGCAGGTGTCCCCCGAGTATCTCGCCGATATCTGGAACGCGCGCTTTCCCGGACAGATCCCGGAGCGTCTGGTGGTCGCCCAGGAGCTCGACGGAAATGCGATCGAGCTCGAGGGGCGTGACCTTGTTCCAATCGAGCTCGGTCACACCGATACCGACAACACCACCTGCCTGCACATCCCGTCGATCGGTCTGGTGTGTGCTGGAGATGCCGCCTACAACGACGATCACCTTTATCTCACCGAATCCAACGCGCAAACGCGCCGCGAGTGGATCGCTGCGCTCGACACGATCGAGTCGCTCGGACCGCGCACGGTGATCGCCGGACACAAGCAACCGGGAACGGACAACAGCCCTCGAATCATCGAAGAGACCCGGCAATACATCCGAGACTTCGATCGACTTGCGCAGACGACAACAACCGCCCGCGAGCTCTACGACCAGATGCTCGAGCTCTATCCGAATCGCGCCAATCCCGGCGCGCTATGGGGCTCGGCACTCGCGGCAAGAACTAACGAAAGGAGAAACACATGAAACTTCTCGCACTCAGCCTTCTCACTCTCGCATCGGTCGCCAATGGAGCTTCGACAAAACCATCGATCCTCCTCGTCCACGGAGCATTCGCGGACGGCAGCAGTTGGTCGAAGGTCATCCCGATTCTGGAGCGGGACGGCTACGACGTCACTGCCGTGCCGATCCCGCTCACTGCATTGGCTGACGACATCGCGACGACCAAGCGTGTGATCGAGGCTCAAAAAGGTCCCGTTGTCGTCGTCGGACATTCGTATGGCGGTTTGGTCATCACCGGCGCAGCGGCCGGCAATTCGAACGTCAAGTCTCTGGTCTACGTGGCCGCATTCGCCCCCGACGCCAATGAAACGGTGGCGGCGGCCGGCGCCAAATTCGCTCCCGCTCCGCTCGCGACCGCCCTCGTCCCCGACGCGGCCGGTTTTCTGTACATCGACCGCACGAAGTTTCACGACGTCTTCTGCAAAGACATTCCGGCAGCCGAGGCGCGTGTGATGGCGGCGACGCAGATGCCGGTGAACGGCGGGGTCTTTGGAGCGTCACTACCCGAAGCCGCCTGGAGAACGATCCCGTCGTGGTACATCGTCTCTTCCGACGATCGGGCGATCAACCCCGACGTGGAGCGCTTCTACGCCAAGCGCGCTGGCGCGAAGACCACGGAGATCAAGGCCAGCCACGTCCCATTCCTCTCCCATCCGAAAGAGGTCGCCAAGGTCATCGAGGACGCGGCACGGTAGGAGATCAACCGGGTCTGGATCCACGGAGGTAGAGCGATGAGTTCACAAGTTGTCAGGAGTAGAAACGTGCTCAAGAGAAATTCGATGTGCTTCGCCGCCGCTCTCCTGGTAGCGCTGGCGAGCTTTGTCGCCCGTCCGAACGCAGCTCTGGCTGCCGCACCTCAGCACCATGATCAGGTGCCGGGCTTCTACCGACTGAAAGTCGGCGAACTCGAAGTGACGGCCCTATTCGATGGTTTCGGCGTATTCCGTCCGGACTGGCTGAACGGAACGAAGGCGACGATGGATGGTGTTGTCAAGGCACTGCACGAAGATCCGCACATGCTGGATGTTGCTGATACGGGCTTCCTGGTCAACACCGGCAAGCAACTAATCCTCGTGGATGTCGGTGCCGGCACCTGGTGGGGTGGGGGAGCACTCGGGCGCTTGGCCGGCAGCCTCCGCAGCGCAGGCTACACGCCGGAAGAAGTCGACATCGTTTTGGTCACGCACCTCCATTCCGATCACGTCGGCGGCCTGACCACTCAGGACGGAAAGCGCGTCTTTCCAAATGCCGATGTTTACGTCGCGAAGGCCGAAAGCGACTTTTGGTTGTCGCCGGAAATCGCTGCTCAAGCGCCGAAGGATGCGCAACCATTCTTCCAGAGTGCGCAAGCCATCGCAGCGCCGTACATCAAGGCCGGTAAGTGGCACACGTTTAGTGGCTCCGAGCCAATCGTCGATGGCATGCAACTCGTTCCGCTGCCTGGTCATACCCCGGGACATACCGGCTATGAATTTTCGTCAAAGGGACAAAAAATCCTGTTTTGCGGCGACATCATCCATGCGCTGCGCGTCCAGCTGCAGCATCCCGAGGTCACCTCGACTTTCGACATCGACCAGACTGCGGCTGCGGCGACGCGGCAACAATTGCTGCCTAAGCTCGCCCGCGAGGATGTTTTGATCGCGGGGCCGCATATGAATTTCCCTGCCCTGGGTCGCTTGCGCAAGGAGGGGAGTGGGTATAGCTGGGCGCCGGTGGTATTTACCGATCAATGGGACGAGAGGTAGCAAGGCGACCTTCACGACGCTGATGTGGCAGGGGCCGAAGGCTCCGTTCACTTACACCGGAACCTGACGTCGCGGGACGCGAAGGCTCAAATCAATCACCGCGGGATGGATGCCAATGAAGAAGTACAAGATCGCTGTTCTGGACGATTACCAAAATGTGGCGCTCGAGAGCGCCGATTGGTCGGTGCTCCGCGATCGAGCAAAGATCGCCGTATTTCAGGACCACCTCGCCGATCCGGACGCGGTGATTGAGCGGTTGCAGCCTTTTGATGTCGTTTGTGTCATGCGCGAGCGGACCCCGCTGTCCCGCAACGTCATTGAGCGCCTTCCTAATCTCAAGCTCATTGCCTCGACGGGACCTGTAAACGCGCCGATCGATGTCGTTGCAGCTGCAGATCACGGGCCCGCCGATGCCAATCGGCGCGCTAACCG
>DASWGL010000370.1:0-8018 GCA_036393735.1 Gemmatimonadaceae bacterium
ATATCGGCATGGCCGGAATGCGGATGAGTGCGTACGTCAGCTACGATCCGCTCATCGTGGCAGCATCCCTGGGAGTCCCGATCATATTCTCTTTCGCGGCGCTCGCTCTTACTCGCAATCTGATCGACACTCCCCTGGTGCCGAGAGCGTGGCTCAAAAAAGTGGGAGCGTCGCTGCTCCTTGGCTTCGCGGTCACCGGGATGCACTACACCGGTATGGCCGCTGCCCAGTTCACTAAGGGACCTATAGACTGGAGCCCGCCGGAGAACCTCGTCCTGGGAACGTACCAGCTTGGATTAGTAGTTGGCGTTACCAGCGTTGCCCTCCTCGCCATCGCGCTCGTTGCCACCCAGTTCGAGCGTTGGACCACCACAACCAGGAGCCGGTTCGAGAATCTGCTCGATCTCTCACCCCAGGTTGTGTGGTTCGGACGGCCGGACGGACGCATAACCTACTGCAACCCGTACTGGTACGAGTACACTGGTCTCTCCGAGAGAGAGACACTCGGCTACGGGTGGACTTCGGCGATTCATCCCGAAGACCGGGACCGCGTCGCTGGCGCTTTGCAAACGGGCGTGAAAGAGGGAAAGGACTTCGAGGTCGAGTTGCGACTGCGCGGAAAGGACGGGAAATATTGCTGGTTTCTCAAGAAGGGGCGGCCTGGTCGCGATGCTTTGGGAAACGTCGACGCGTGGCTCGGCATCGCCGTCGACATCGAAGAACGGAAAAAGGCGGAGCAGGAAGCGTGGGCCGCGAGCCAGGCGAAATCAGAGTTTCTTGCCAGCATGAGCCATGAGCTCCGGACACCGCTGAACGCGATCGGCGGGTACGCCGAGCTGCTGGCGATGGGCGTGCGGGGTCCTCTGAACGCCGAGCAGGCGCAGGACATCGCGCGCATCAGGCGCAGCCAGCAGCATCTCCTCACATTGATCAACGATGTCCTGAACTTCGCGAAGGTAGATGCGGGTCAGACGGAATACCGCCTGACCGCCGTGCCGGTCGACGAAGCGCTACGCGATACGGAATCGATGATCGCTCCGCAGGTCCTGGCGAAGGGTCTCCATTATTCGTACAAGGGCGCGGGCAAATCGGCCTCGGTCCTCGCCGATCCCGAGAAGCTGCAACAGATCGTACTCAACCTGCTGGGTAACGCCGTGAAGTTCACCGAGCCCGGTGGCAGTATTACGCTCTCGAGCGAGTTCGCTGGCCAATGCATCGAGATTAAAGTCGCGGATACGGGCCCCGGCATTCCACCCGAAAAGCTCGACAGGATCTTCGATCCGTTCGTTCAGGCGGAGCGTCGCCTCAATCAGCCGGTTCAGGGAGTGGGACTTGGATTGGCGATCAGCCAGGATCTCGCGCAGGCGATGGCTGGCAAGATCACAGTGGAAAGCGAAGTCGGCGAAGGCTCTACGTTCACGCTGTCGCTGCCACGCGCACCGCGAATGGATCCAGCCGACCGACCGCTGCTTGTCGAGCTACCCGAGAGCGTTTCTCAGGAAAAAACTCGTCCCGAGCGTCCGGAAGAGCAAAGTCATCAAAATGAGCGCGAATATCACGACGCCTAGCGGCAGTCGCGAAACCAGCGGCGTCAGCGCGTCGTGCGACCGTCGACCGGAGCAAGCTGTATTAACGTCCCCGCATTCAGGTCGATCACATAAGCTGTCCGGTCTTGTTCCAATTCCTGAAGGCGCACGTTTTCACTTCCAAGATCGTGGACGAGCCACGTACGAGCGTGAGCCAAATCGGTATCGTTCGTAACCATTGTATGCGGTGCTACCCGCTCATCTCGAATGAACATGAGATTACGAGGAGTTGGAAGGCGGGCTACGACATCCCATAGCGCCAGGCGAGGTGCTGCGCTGCTGTCGCGTCTGCCGCGTTCCGTCCGAATGATCGGCAGAGATCCTGCGAACAACGCGATCGCGAGGACGATTCCGACCAGGCTCTCTGCCGTACCAGCACCTTCGCCGCGTCGCATCTTCCCTCTCATCCAGGTCATCGCGAGCGCGGAGCCCAGTACCGTGATTATCGCCACTACAGGAAGCGCTTCCATATAATAGATCGTCCACGAGCTGGGGTGCGCATACGATAGATACGCTACGTACAAGAGGAGCGCGGTAATTCCTCCAACCGCGACAGGAGGAGAGAGAGCGATCAGACCGAGTGCGAAGAAGCCGACCAATCCCGTCCGCCATCTGGCGAAGACATCGCGTTGGAGGGCAACGAGTCGCAACACCGCATCGTATGGCAGGCTCTCGGCAGTGTGACGCTCGTGCAGCGCCATGAATCCCTGCATCTCCGGCACCTGGCTCGCCGGCAAAGCGCTTAGCGGTCGAGTGGTGTCCAAGCCAAACCCCATCGCGTCCCACGGCATGTAGGTTCGCGTATACAGGCGTTGGGGAGTCTGTGTCCATTGCCCCGTTGTGAACTTGCTCCAGACGGGTACGATGCAGAGCACAGCTCCGCCCACCAGCAGCGCGTATCGAATCACCACCAGGAGGCCGCGTTTCCGCGCCGTCCACACCACCACTGTGGTCGCGGGAACGGCGAAGACAAGGCCGGTGAGTGGCCGTGTGATGAGAGCCCAAGCGATGCATACGCTCAGCAGTATCAACGTGCTTCGCCGCGGCCGGACGTACCAGTCGTAGAGCGCCCACCATCCGAGCAGCCAGAGAAAGACCGTCGTCACCTCCGAGAAATAGGAGGGGAGAAAACGAAGATTGGACCGCGAAGTTATCCAGATCGCCCATACCAGCAACGCGACCCACCCGTTTGCTAATCGCCGACTCAGGGCGACAATCAATAAACCCGATCCGAAAATGAGTAGCAGTGGAACGAGTGGAGGGAAACCGACCAGGATTCCCGGTACGAGCAGGAGACTTTGTCCGGGAAAGTATTTCGACGCAAGGAAAGGCGTCACGAAGACGTGCATCTGCTCGAAGAATTCGGGCAGCGGACGCGCGGCCAGCGACCACTTCCCCTGCGCAAATATCTCCGCCTGGAGCAGATAAGCCGATTCATCCGCGATGTTCGGGATGAAATGGGAGCCGCTCCATACCCACGCCATGAGCCCCGCTGATATCAGTCCGCAAACCGCTGGCAGCCAACGGGACGCCAGTATTGCATCCGCAAATCCGGACACGCGTGCGACCGTCGGGTGCTGCTCGTAACGAATGACCAAAGCCGCCACGATGAGCGGAATCAGAAATACGCTGACCGCTTCGACCATCAGGCTCTACGGAGAGACGGAATCATCTGGCCTCAACCGCGGTGAGCAGAGCCGTCGGCTCCAGCACCGCGATAAAGTGCAAATCCCGCTCGAAGATCAGCGACAGTGGCAATGGATAGAGATGAAGATCGCGAAGAAGCGACACTGGTCGAACACCGCATCGATCCCAGGCCCTTCGCCATTCGGCTTCAGACCAGTAGCTGAACGGCAATCGAACACCGTGTCGCGAATTTCCGACCCAATCCATCGCTCGCAGAATCAGCTCGGAGGGAAGGCCGTGAAGGAGGTGATCCTTGATCACGAGCGATCCGCGAGCCGCCCGCTTCATCTCCTGCATTAGTCCTTCGGCGTCGGCCGCATGATGAAAGACGTCGATCGCCATCGCGACGTCGAATTCCCCAGTGGCAAACGGTAGATGCGATCCGTCAAATTGGCGGATCGGAATCGGCGTGGTTGGTCGAACCAGTACGTCGACTCCTTCAATTCGGAGGTCGGGCCGCAGGTCGAGCAGTGACTTGTCCAGCAAGCCGTCTCCGCATCCGACATCGAGGACGCGCGCTGACTTTGGTAACAGCGGGGCGATTGCCGATGCTAGCGCCGTGACCCTGCGATGAAGGATGCCTCTGTCATGCAAATAGCCGACGGCGTTCCCGAACAGGCCCACTCAACGCATTCGCATGCCAAGCAGGCTCAGGAAAAAACTGGCGAGAATCGTCTCGAATCCGAGCGCCACAAGCGTAACGCCCGGAATTACCCATCGCATCGTGACTGCGTATTGCAGATCCCCAAATCCCGTCGCGCGCCAGATGGCGAGCGCATCGAAGAGAAAATAGGCACCGACGATCATTGCCAGTGCCCCAACGGCGAGCCCAGTCTCGAGCTTTATCACGCGAAAGGCCCGCGTCAGAATCGGATCTGGAGGCAACAGGTCCTCGCTGATCGCAAACACCTTGGTGAACACAGCGAAGACAATCGATTGATAGCCGCAGATGACGGCGAGGCTTGCGAAAAGAAGGGTGTGAACATCGAAGTGAATTCCGCGGACTCGTATCCCCGGCAATCCAATCGCGTATCCGGCTATACCCAGAACAATCAGCGCCAGCCCCGGAATCAGAAAAAGCCAGCGCGGACTGTAGAGGAGGAAAAAGCGGAGGGTACGCCACCCGTCCCGAAATGTCCGCAAGTGCGGCGGGTGGGCGAGTCTTCCGTCCGGATACAGGGTGATCGGGACCTCTGCGATCCGCGCGCCGTAGAGACTGCCCTTGATGATCATCTCGGTCGCGAACTCCATCCCGATGCAGCGCTGTCTCAGACCTGTATAGAATTCCTTCGTGAATCCGCGGAGGCCGCAATAAACATCGTTGACCTGAACGTTGAACCAATGACGCGCGAGGGCTGAGAACATCGGGTTCCCCCACCACCGGTGGAGGCCGGGCATTGCCCCGGGCATTACAGTGCCGCCCCCCGCGGGAAGGCGGCAGCCCTGCACCATGTCATAGCCCTCGCGCAGCTTCTCGAGAAACTTCGGAACTTCACCGAAGTCGTAGCTGTCATCGGCGTCGCCCATGAGGATGTAGCGACCCCGCGCTGCCTCGATGCCACCCATGAGGGCGCTGCCGTAGCCCCGCATCTTCACCGGCACGACCCGCGCGCCGAGCAATTCGGCAATCTGCTGCGAACCGTCCGTCGAGCCGTTGTCGGCGACGATGATCTCCGCGCGTATCCCATGCTCGTCGATCGCCGCCAGCGCTTTGTTGATGCACACCGCGAGCGTGTCGGCCTCGTTGAGACATGGCATCACTATGGATATCTCCACAGTTTCCGGTACCACCGGTTTGGCCGGCCCACTCCTGACAATCGCCGCCGCGCCAGTCACTACCCTACCGCCCGTTTCATGAAGAATTTCATTCCCAGTCCCCAGAAGAATGCCGTGATCAGAAGAAGCGCGACTACCACCACCGACAGCGCCATGTGCGGCGCCGCCGGCGTCAGAGCTGCGCGCATCCCTTCCGCGACATAGACGAGCGGATTGATCAGAACGGCATACTTCATTACCGGTACGACGCTCAACCCCTGCCACGGATAATAGGCGCAGCCGAAAAAAATCATCGGCGCCAGAATTACACCGAACATCAAACCGATCTGTTGCGGCTGGATCGCAGTGCCGAGGAAGAGACCAAGCGAAGAAAAGGCCGCCGCGCCGAGTACCGTGATCAGAAGCACGTCACCGACATGGCCGAAGGTGAGATTGGGAATCGGTCCCATAATGAGACGCGCCACCGGCAGCACAAACAACGCCGACACCACACCCTGGAGCACACCCGAGACGATCTTTTCCGCCGCCACGAGCCAGATCGGAACCGGCGCCAGCAGTCTGTCCTCGATCTCCTTCGTCCAGCCGAAGTCCTGAACCATCGGCAGCGCGACGGACTGAATGCTCGAGAAGGTAAGGCTGATTGCCAGCACTCCCGGCAGGAGGGCGGTCGTGTAGCCTCTGCCCATGAATCCCATCCTGGGCAGCAGATACCCGAACACGATCACGAACATGAGCGGCTGCATCGTTGTGCGCAGCAAAAAGAACGGCAGCTCGCGACGCGCCACTCGTACGTCGCGTCGCAGCAACGCGAAGAACACCGACGACGCCGAAACTTCCGGCCGAGGAGCGTTCAATGCGATCGCGGTCATCCGAGCTTCCTTCCCGTCAGCGACACGAACAGCGTCTCGAGACTGGGCTGCAGCAACCGAATGTCCGTAACCGTTCGGCCCGTGGATTCCGCGATTTCGATCAGCGCCGGCAGAACTTGTCCGCCGCGATCGCTATGGGCGCGCAGAAGTCCATCCTGGGCCTCCACCCTGTTGATGCCCGCTATCGCCTCCGCCAGCTCCGCGGCCGGCATCGCGTCGCCGTCCAGCACCAGCTCGAGCAGCGTACCACCCGGGGCCTTGGCCTTGAGCGCGCGTGGCGTGTCGAGAGCGAGGAGGTGGCCGCGGTCGATGATCGCGAGGCGATCGCATAGTCTGTCGGCCTCGTCCATGTAATGCGTCGTCATCACGATGGTGCGTCCGCGATCGTGCAAGTCGCGAAGGATCTCCCACAGACCGAGCCTCGCCTGCGGATCGAGCCCTACCGTCGGCTCGTCGAGGAAGAAGATATCCGGCTCGTGCATCAGCGCCCGCACTATCATGAGGCGCTGCTGCTGACCGCCGGACAGCTCCGACATCTTGGACGACGCTTTCTCGGAGAGCCCCAGGCGCTCGAGCAGCTCGTGCGCCCGTTTCGTCGCGACGTCGAAGTGTATGCCGAAGTACGCGGCGTGGAACTGGAGGTTCTCCATCACGTTGAGACTCAGGTCGGCGTTCGGGCGCTGGGGAACAACCCCGATGGTCTGGCGAACGCGCACCGAGTCTTCTACCACGTCGGCGCCGGCTACAGTCGCCTTTCCCGAAGTGGGTCGGACACGCGTCGTGAGAATCCCGATGGCGGTGGTCTTTCCAGCGCCGTTCGGACCGAGGAGTCCAAAGAATTCACCAGCGCGGATGTCCAGATCGAGTGACTCGAGGGCAATGACGTCTCCCGATGGGGGCATGGTCGTGCCGGGCGGAGCCCACCGCGCGCTATAGGACGAGCCACCGGGCCGGGACTTTCCGCTACCCTTGTAAACCTTGCGCAGCGCGCGCATCTCGATTGCGTTCAATGCTTCTTGTTCCGCTCCACGGCGTAGAAGAAATCCAGCAAGGCGGAGTTGAAGGTAAGCGGTTGCGCGAAGTGCGCGCCATGCCCGGCGTTCGGAATCACAACCTTCTTCGCGTTTGGAATGCGGTGTGCGAACGTGTCCGCAGCGGCCGCGATGAATGGCATCTCGTGGTCGCCGATGATGACGAGCGTCGGAACTCTCAGCCCTGAAAGCTGCGCGATGCTCGGCATCGGTACGCGCCCCGACTGCGGACGAGGATCGAGCAGATCCTTACCCGAGTACGATGCCCACAGCCTGTGATAGCGATTCGTGACATCAATACGTCCCGGCGGCACCCACGCGAGCTGTGTCGTGAATAGAAGCTTCCCAACGGAATCGAGTCCGTACTTCTTCGCGATGCCTGAGAGCGAGCCGAACAATGCACCCACATCCGGGGGAATTGGAAAACCGTCCGGCGGCACCGCCCCGTACAGAACGAGCCCGTCGACCCTCTTCGGATAAGCGGCCGCGAATCGAAGCGCTATCCCGCCGCCGCGGGAATGTCCCACGATGTACGCGTGAGGAATGTGCAGAGCTTCGAGCAGGACAAGCAGGTCCTGTGGCTCCGCGGAATCGTCATCGAATCCGGTCGACTTGCCGAATCCCCGCGAGTCGTAGCGGAGGACCTGGTATCGCCTGTTGAACACCGGCACCTGGTCATCCCAAACGCTGATGTTGTGGGTCCAGCCGTGAATGAACACCACGGTCCTGCCGCGGCCAGAGATATCATAGTTGATGACCGCATCGCCGACGTTGAGCGTACGTGTTTGCGCGACAACGGTCCCGCCAATTGATAGCAGCGCGGTCACCAGCAGAGTCATCCGCGTCATTGTGGCCTCCCATCGGTTGGTGACGTGAATATTCGTTCGTCGAGTCCCACGCGCCTCACGATCGCCGCGAATCTGGCGCTTCGGCGGAGCGGATCGACCTCGCGCTCGCTGAGAGAGTAGGAGGTCGGCCAGATCTCCCTCGCATCGGTCGCCCGTTCAAGGATGTCGAGTGCCTTCGCGGTGTCTCCGAGAGCAGAATAGATGAGTGCAGCCGTAGAAGTA
>DASWGL010000371.1:0-1717 GCA_036393735.1 Gemmatimonadaceae bacterium
GACCATACGCGCTTATCTCCTTGAGCCGAGCTCCCATCATTCGTCCGACGACGCCAGGTCGAGCAGAGCCTCATGGAGCAGTTCCCTGAGCCCTTTGAGCCGACGCTCGGTGTCGTACCATGCGAAGACCTGCTCGTCTGAAATCAAACTCGCTGGTTGAATCCACTCGAACTCTGAATAGGCGTCGATCCGCCTTGCGAACGAATCGCCGAACTGTTCCCGCAGAGACGAGTCACACCGCTGCAAGAACCTTCCGTGCGCGGCCAATGGGTCTGACGCATCCGCGTAGGCCGTCAGAGTTCGCTCCCCGTCAGCGATGAGTTCGCGCACGACGGCAACGCGGGATCTCACGCGCTCTTGCAATCTCCGCAGACGCCTACTCCGAAAGAGCCACTGGCCGTACGTGACCACGAGCAGAGTCACCGCCACAACTCCGAGCAACGCGTCCGAGCCCGACGAACCTGCGGTTGTCATCGAGCGACACGCGGCTCCATCAGCGCGCCGAACCTTGAGCAGAAGAGAGAGATTCCATTCATCAGGCGATCTTTTCGAGATAGCTGAGGCCGAGGGCCTCGACCACCTTTGCCTGGACAGGCGCGATGTCCTCGTTGGCCTTGTCGGAACCAAACGCCGGCGCGCCAACGACGGTGCGGGTAGCGCGGCTGCCTTTGGACTGACCCACGAGCTTGGCGACGGCCTCCGCGACATCGTGCGGATTCGGGGCGTCCTTGCCCTCGAACCTCGACATGAAGCTCTTGAACATGGCGTCGGGGATCTGGCCGACCTCGCCATAGGACTTCGTCACTTCGGTGCTGGCGGGCGTCTGAATGCTGGCGAAAAAGTTGGTCGGGTAACCGCTCGGCTGCACCTCAACGACTTCGACGCCGAGTTGCGAGACTTCGTACCGGAGGCTGTCGGTCAGCGCTTCGACGGCAAACTTGCTCGCGCCATAGATGCCGAGGAAGGGGAACGTCACGCGGCCCAGGACCGAACCGATGTTGATGATCAGGCCATCACGCTTCTGGCGCATGGACGGGAGCACGGCGCGGGTGACGCGAAGCAGCCCGATGACATTCGTATCGAAGATGACCTTCGCCTGTTCCGCGGTGAAGGCTTCGGTTACGCCGACCGACGCGATGCCGGCGTTGTTGACCAGCACATCGATTGTGCCCGCCTCCGCCAGCACTTTGTTGACGCCCGCTTCGACAGACGCGTCGTCGCTCACGTCCAATTCCACGGTCTTGATGCCCAACTTTCGCAGGGCCTCGGCGGCCTCTCGGTTCTTGCCCTGCGCATTGCGCATCGAGGCGTACACAGTGTGGCCAGAGCGGAACAGGGTTTCCGCTGTGTCACGGCCAAAGCCGCTGCTAGCGCCAGTGATCAGGATTGTTTTGGACATACTCGGTCTCCTTGAAAGGTCATTCAGGTATGCGATCGGTCTTCATCGCAACGAGCACGATGACTCTCATTCGACTTCTTCCGTGCCACTGAAGGTGGGGATGCGAAGATCGCTGGGTCCCAGCGCTTCACCGTCCTGCTGGTGGTCGTAGTGATATTCGCCGACGACTCGAGACTGCTTCCATCGCCGTCGGACCGACCAACCGATTCGGACGGCCCGTCCTGTTGCGCCCACGAGTTCGAGCGACCATTGCGAATGCTGCTCGTCAAGTGAATCGCCGGCGATCGGCCTTACACTGGCCGAGACCGACAGCCCGCC
>DASWGL010000372.1:0-2243 GCA_036393735.1 Gemmatimonadaceae bacterium
TGCTGTTGGTTTCCTGCACCACAATCGAATGATGAACGCGGTGCATGTCGGGCGTGACGACAAACCATCGAAGAGACCGGTCAAGTTTGAGCGAAACCCGAACATTGCCGTGATTGAACATCGAGGTCGCGTTCAGCAAGACCTCAAAGGCGAGTACCGCGAGCGCCGACGCTCCCAACGCAGCAACCGCGCCCAGCTTGATCAGCATCGACAAACCGATCTCGATCGGATGAAAGCGAGCGCCCGTGGTCACATCGAAGTCTAGGTCCGAGTGATGCACTCGATGTACCCGCCACAGCGCGGGAACCGCGTGAAACATCACGTGCTGCAGGTAGACAGCGAGGTCGAGTGCCACCACAGATATCAGCAGTGCTCCCCAGGGACGGATCGGCAGATTGTAGAGCAGACCCCAGCGACGTTGTTCAGCCAGGAGCGCCAAACCCGTCGCCCGCTTGTCAGCAGGATTCTGAGGAGTCCGGTGTTCAGCGCGACGATCGCGAAGTTGCTCGGCCAACGCTGGATTCGCGCATGTGATCGCGAACGGCGCGGCGCGACGGTTTCCCACAGCACCATTGCCGCGAGGACCGCGATGAACGCGGCGAGTCGAATAATGGGTTCCTGTATAACCGTCATTGAATTGATTCCATTATTCAATTAATCTCTTGAATGAACATAAGACGGTCGTTTTCACATGTCAATCCAAAATCCAAAGCGCGCAATATTTGAACAATTCGCCGCGGTTGCACGCACCCTCGGCTCGGCGCATCGACTGGAGCTACTGGAGTTGCTGGCGCAAACGGCGCGCAGCGTCGAGGAACTGGCGCAACTCAGTGGACTGTCGGTCGCCAACGCCTCCCAGCACCTCCAGCAAATGCGCCGCGCGGGCCTGGTCGAAAGCCATCGCGATGGTAAGCGGGTGATCTACCAGCTTGCCGATCCCGCGGTTGTGGCTCTCCTCGCATCGTTGCGAGAGATAACGGAGCGCAACGTGGGCGCAGTGCAGAAAGTGCTCAACAGCTACTTTCGCGAACGCGACAACCTGGAGCCTGTCACGCGCAAGGAGCTGTTAAGCCGCATTCGACACGGGCTGGTAACCGTCATCGACACTCGTCCAGCGGAGGAATTCGACGCAGGCCACCTGCCGGGCGCTCTCAATGTCCCTCTGCGCGATCTCAAACGCCGCCTGCGTGAACTTCCTCGCCACCTGGAGATCGTTGCTTACTGCCGCGGTCCATATTGCGTGTTGTCCTACGAGGCGGTGGCCGAGCTTCGCAGGCACGGCTTCAAGGCTGTTCGGCTTGAGGACGGCTACCCCGAGTGGAGGGCAGCCGGTCTGCCCGTGGAACACTCCGCGAATCCCTGAACGCAGATCTGCGCTGTCTCGTGTTAAAGCCACATTTTATCTTTCGGACTTGAATTACTAGCGGACTGACGTGTCCTACGCGTCACCGATGTGCAACCACGGCAGCCGTTCCTCAACGAAGTACTGCTTTTTCGGCTGAAGCCGCGCAGCCTGATCGAATGCTCCGACGTGGAAATGCGTTAGCGTTATCTCGGGCAAGGATTCGCAAGTCAAGGTTGATCCGCATCTCGCGCAAAAGCCGCGCCGCGTTTGTCCTGGAGTGGAATCGAACTTGGTTATCTCGCCTTTGGTGACCTTGTAAGCCTGAGGTTCGTACGCCACGAAGACGGCAACCGGCGCACCGGTATGCCTCCGGCAACTTTGGCAATGACACCAATATATGCCCTTCGGTTCCCCAGTTGCGATGAAACGCACCGCACCACACAGACAGCTACCTTCAAACTGCTCCTCGGTGCCGCTCATAATCAGATCCTCCGCTCGTCCTAGAGTCAGGTCGCGAGACAATACTTCCCTGAACGCGAGGCAGTACGTTCCGACCGCGCCGCTTCAAAAGAGGCGTCTGTCCGGTTTCTATGCGGCTTTGGACTGTACCGCGTGATGATAATCGCGGATTTCCTTGATCTTGCCGTCGACGATCTCCATCACTTCCGCCCCGATCGCTTCCACTCGTCCGTGGCCTTCGCGCGTTCCGGTAAAGAACGACTCGGCGACGCCCTTGCCAGTGTTTCCGGTGCACGTGCGCAAGTCGCAGTGACCATCGGGGAACATTGCGAACTCGCTCTCGTACGATTTACGAACCGCGGCGCGACCTTCGCATCGCTTGCCGTTGGGAGCAACAAGGACTGGTTCGTCATGGTAGCACGCCATTACGGCCTCGATG
>DASWGL010000373.1:0-25115 GCA_036393735.1 Gemmatimonadaceae bacterium
TAATACTATATATACATATACGAGCGGCCCTGGCGTCACGTTACCGACTTTCATTCTTCCCACACGTCGATGACATCTGAACCATTCAGCGATGCGCGCATTGTAGACTCGTGGCGCAAGAACGCGTCGCCCTGGACCGCGGCCGTCAGGGAGAATCAGATCGCGAGCCGCACGCTCGTCACGAATAAAGCGGTCGTCGATGCGGTGCTAAGCCGGTCGCCGCGGACGGTGCTCGACATCGGATGCGGAGAGGGCTGGCTCGTGCGCTCACTTTCGAAGCACGGCATTCACGCCATCGGCGTCGACGTCGTCCCCGCGCTCGTCGAGCAGGCGAAGAAGGCTGGCGGCGGAGAATTCAGGGTAGCCTCTTACGAGGACCTCGCCGCCGGTAACGTCGATGTCAGCGTTGATCTCGTCGTTGCCAACTTCTCGCTGATCGGTAAGGAATCAGTTGAGAGCGTCATACGGCGCGCGTCATCGCTGCTCAATCCCGGCGGATCTCTCATCATTCAGACGCTGCACCCCGTCGCATCGTGTGGTGACGAGTCGTACACGGACGGATGGCGTACAGGCTCGTGGGCTGGATTCAGCGAAGAATTCTCGGACCCGGCGCCGTGGTATTTCCGAACGATGGAGAGCTGGGAGCACCTTCTGGCCGACAGCGGATTTCGAATTCTGGAAACGCGCGAGCCCGTCCATCCCGAGACGGGCAAACCAGCGTCGGTAATCTTCATCGCCGAATAAAGTCAAGCGCGATTTCCGTCTTGCCCGGCCGAGTGCCCGTCTGTAACGTAGGGCACTTGTCACCGGCAATGCCCCATCACACTGGGGACCACGCGACTCGGAGATCTTCTGATGATGCTCACTATCCTCCGCCGCGGCGCACTCCTCCTGGTGCTCGCGATCGTCTCACCCTTCGCCCTGGCCGCACAGCAGGCTACTGGAACCGTCAGCGGACGAGTGACCGACGCATCGGTCGGACGAGGTCTGCCCGACGTCGCGGTCCTCGTTACCGGCACCCGCATCGGCACACTGACAGGTCCGAATGGCGAGTACACCATCAGCGGCGTGCCAGTCGGCGCCCGCACGCTCACGATTCGGCGCATCGGGTACCAGCCGACCACGCAAACCGTCACCGTTGTTCCTGGCGCGACCGCGACCGCCGACGTCGCGCTCCACGTGAGCGCCGTGAACCTCAGTGAAGTCGTCGTTACCGGAACCGGTACGGCCACCGAGAAGCGCAAAGTGGGAACGAACATCGCCACGATCGATTCCTCGTTGATCAGCAGAGCTCAGGCAACCACGGTCGATCAGGCGATGCAGGGAAAGATTCCAGGCGCGCAGATCACTCAGAACTCTGGCAGCCCCGGCGGCGGCGGAATCTCCGTGCGCCTCCGCGGTGTCAACTCATTCATATCCGGCTCGGACCCGCTCTACATCGTCGATGGAGTGATCGTCGACAACGAGTCCGGTCAGCTCGCCGACCTCGGAGGCCGCTCCAACCCACAGAACCGGCTAGCCGATCTCAATCCTGACGACATCGAGCACATCGAGATCATCCGCGGCGCTGCCGCGGCGGCGCTCTATGGATCGCGCGCCAACAACGGTGTCGTGCAGATCTTCACCAAACGGGGAACCAGCGGAAAGCCACGCTTCACGTCGACGACCCGGTGGGGCACGAGTCAGCTGCGCGCGCAGCAGCCGTTCAACTTCTACCCGTTCGATGTCAACGGACTGCCGATCACGCGGTTCAATTATCAGGACGACATCTTCCACCGCGCACCATCCTGGGAGCAGGACGTCACCGTCGAAGGTGGCAGCGATCAGACCCGCTACTTCATCAGCGGCAACTTTGCGAACGAAGATGGCATCATGCGCTCGACGTCCTCGCGCCGTACCGGAGCGCGCGTGAATCTCCAGCAGCAGCTCACTCCGACTCTCGTCGCCAATGTCACCTCGAACTACATCAACACCAACAACGAGGTACAGGCATTCGGCGAGCAGAATGACTACGGGATCATGGGCTCGCTCTTCTTCGCTCCGACCAACGTCGACTTCCGTCCCGTCAATGGCGTTTACCCGCTGCCGCCCGCGCTGGGAACGAATCCGCTGCTGGCCATCGACCGCATCCGCAATCCGCAGTCGATCGAGCGCTTCATCGGCTCGACGAAGCTGACCTGGACGCCCATCACCAATCTGCTGTTCGATTACACGATTGGTCTCGACAACGTCGGCTTCACCCAGAACCAGTTCGTGCCGCGCAACGCGGTGCTCGGCACCGCGCCCCTCGCGACCGGCCGTTCGCAGTCGGTCGTGGAGAACAACCGCATCGTCAATCAGGATGCGCTATCGAGCTTTACCTGGAGACCAATGGGTCCGTTCGAAATGCGGACGACGGCGGGCCTCAACTATACGTCGCAGAGAGTGCGCATCACGTCTGCCACCGCCAATGGCCTCGCTCCCGTCGGGGATCTGGTGAGTGCGGGCTCGATCTTTTCGGCAGCTCAATCCGACGTTCAGCTGCGGACCCTCGGGTTCTACGGACAGCACGAGCTGGCGTTCAGGGACAAACTGTTTCTCAACGCGGCCGTTCGCTGGGACGCATCGTCGACGTTCGCACCATCGGAAAGGTGGCAGGCATTCCCCAAGTTCTCCGCGTCGTACGTGGTCATCGACAACAGGCCGGGAGCCCTCAACAATCTGCGTCTCCGCAGCGCGCTCGGATGGGCGGGAAGCCAGCCGGGCATCCTCAACGCCTACTCGCAGTTCGTCAGCTTCACCCAGCTTCCTTTTGCTGGACGTCCGGGCTTCGTCAACGACGTCACGTTCGGCAACCCGAATCTCAAGAACGAACGTGCCCGCGAGTGGGAGCTCGGCGCCGACGTAGGTTTCCTAGGCGGACGCGTCTCGACCGAAGCGACGTACTACAATCGACTCGTTTCGGATCTGCTCTTCTTCCGCCCGCTGCCCACCAGCACCGGCTTTTCTCGGCAGTTCTTCCCGATCGGCACGATGTCCAACAAGGGTCTCGAGCTGCTCCTCAGGACGACCAACATCGACAACCCCAACCTGCAGTGGACGTCCACGATGACGTACGCCCACAACAAGAATCTGGTCGAGAGCCTCAACATTCAGGATTTCCAGTCGGCGGGCGGTTATCCGAACCGCATTCGTGCGGGTGAGCCGGCGGGAGTCTTCTACGGGTCATACGCGGCCCGTAATTGCCAAACAGGCGCGCTGCTGCTGGACTCGCTTGGCAGATATCGTCGCAGCAATCAGACGGCGGACATGGGAGCTACTCTCGCCATCCGCGAGGCCTTGAGCGGAGGTAACTGCAACGATTCCGTCAACAAGGTGATTGGCGACCCCAATCCAAAATGGATGGGCTCATTCCTCAATGAGTTCACGCTGGCAAAGAGAGTCCGGGTCCGTGCGCTGCTTGATGGAGTCTTCGGCAACAAAATCATGAATCTCTCGACCCGCGCGCAGAACGCCGGCATTGCCAGTAACTCGAAGTCGTATGAGCGCGAGCTGCTTCCTTACGGCGATCCTCGCAAGCTTCCTCCGGGATTCAACGCGCGGACGCAGGGAATCTTCGAGTACTGGATCGAGGACGGAACTTTCGTCAAGCTGCGAGAGCTGAGCGCGAGCTACACTCTCGACGCGCCCGGCGTGCGACGGTATTTCCGCGATGGCGTCGACCTCACCCTCTCCGGGCGCAATCTCGCCGTGTGGACCAACTACAGCGGCTACGACCCGGAGATCAACCTCTTCGGCACGAACGCGGGCGGCATAGGCTCGGTGCAGACGACCTCGGCCGATCGCGGCTTCGATTTCGGCGGCTACCCCATTCCCCGCGTCTGGCAGCTCAGCGCGCGGATCACCTTCTGACGCTCGGAGAATCTCACCGATGAAAATGATGAGACAGTGTCTGGGCGCATTCGCCGCGATAACACTCGTGGCGTGTAACCTGGATCTTCAGAATCCGAATCAACCCACCGAGGGGCAAGTGACGAGCAGCCCCGACGGAGTGATCGCCCTGGCGACGGGACTCCAGGGGCGCTTCGCTCAGTCGTACGGCAACTATGCGTACATGGCCGGGCTCGTGACCGACGAGTTTGCATCGACCACCGCCGCGCTCATTTCGATCAGCGACGCCGAGCAGGGCTCGGTGCCCCCCGGAACGGGCATCGCGGAGAACGTGTTCAATTCGATTTACCGGACGGTGCGAACGGCGAACGATTTGCTCACGGGCGCGAACGCGCTAGCCGGGCAGTTTGACGCCGGAACGCGCAGCGGTCTGCGCGCCCTCGCGTTTGCGATCAAGGCCGAATCGCTCGGGGAGGCGCTGCAATCATACCAACAGATTCCGATCAACACGTTTGGCGTGACCGCACCGACCTACGTCGCCCGCGCCGAGGCGTTGGCGTTGGTGCGCACGCTTCTCGATTCAGCCGAAGCGGAAATAGCCGCTACTCCGCCGAGCGCATTCTTCAACGCCAACATTTTGACGCCGGGCGTGAGCCTGCCAAACGTGATTCACCTCTTCCGCGCGCGCTACGCCAGGATGGGCGGCGATGACGCGGCCGCCATCACTGCCTCGAACCTGGTGGCACGCTCGGCGCCTGTGGCGATGTCGGTTCTCACCTTCCCCGCCCCGGCTGTGAATTTCTACGCGAACGTGACTGGCGGAACGAACGGCGTCGGACCGCGTCGCCAGTGGAGAACTTCGATGACGGGCGGAGATCAGCGGTTCACCTGGTTCGTCGTTCCGTCGACGACGGCCACCGGGCGTGTCGGCGCGCTGCTCGATTTGTGGAATCGGTACGCGAATCCACAATCCTCGCTGCCGGTCTATTTCCCTGACGAGGCGCTGCTCATCAAGGCGGAGGCGCTGGCGAATACAAATCTGCTGGCGCAGTCGCAGGCCGTTCTCGATTCGGTGCGAACGGACTGCACCGGCAACCGTGGGATCGACGATCCTAAGGCGTGTCTGGCGCCATTGGTTGGCGCGCTCACGCAAGCGCAGCTCATCACCGAGATCTACAACCAGCGTCGTTATGAGCTGCTCGGCACCGGCTTGCGCTGGGAGGATTCGCGTCGCCGTAACCTGATTCGCGGTCCGGTAGCGGCACCCGGCGTTCCCCTCGACGGGCAGCGTTGCTGGCTGCCCTATGCGCTCGGAGATAGAAACTCGAATCCCAACGTGCCTCCTGATCCGACGGAGCCCACGACGTTCCCATCTGGCTGCACCTACTGACGAGGCCGCGAATAATGACGATCAAATCGATGGGTTTAATCGCCGCGTTGGCTCTTGTCGGCGCTGCGTGTGGAACCAAGGACGCACCGGGCCCACTGGAGCCCGGTGGACCGACGGGGCGTGTGCGGTTCGTGAATCTGGTGAACGACCCCGCTCGGATTCCGGTGAACGCGATACTCGAGAGCGTTCCGTTCGGCGTGAATCTCGGATATGGCGCGACGACGCCGGCATCGCTTCCGTCGCCAGCGACTGCAAACTATTCGGCGATCCTGAGCGGCGCGCGCTCACTCGTTCTTAAGAAAACCGCGGACACGACTGTGACAGTCGCTACAATCGGCTTCACCGTCGCTGACAACCTGGATTACACTGTCTACGCGACGGGTGGAACCGGCGGCGCACCGGTGACAAACTTCGTTACGACCGACGCGAACCCGGTTCCAACGGCGAGTCAGGTCGAGGTCCGGATAATCAACATGAGTCCGACGGCCGGCGCTGTAGATGTGTTCGTGACAGCGCCTAACGCTGATCTGTCGACGGCGACTCCAACCGCGGCGAACCTCGCTTACCAAGCCGCCTCACCCTACGCGGTATTCGCGCCAGGCACATACCAGGTGCGCGCAGTGCCCGCTGGCACACTCCCCGCCGCGCGCGCAACGAGCGTGGTCGTCACGCTCAACAACGTCGCACTGGCAGGCGGTGCAGGCCGCACGGTGATAATTGCGGATCGCGCCGCCGGAGGTGCCCCGCTCACCGGGTTCGTGTTGAGCGATCGCTAGCGGTCGAGGCGACACCAGCGGCGCGACCTCTCCGCGGCGCGAAGCGCCGCTAGTACGTCGGACGAAGAGCCGGCGACCAGTCGGAGAGACGCGCGTCGCCCGTCAACGTAAGCTGACGCACCCGCCCCGTGCGCTCATCCAACACCCAGATGGCCCTGGGATCTCCGATCGCGCCGAGCCGCCGCGTGATCGACAGGTGCCGCCCATCGGGCGCCCACGCCGGATCCTCGTTCTCACCTTCGTTCGTGAGCTGCGTCATCACTCGATCCTTCACGCGGATCGTCCATACCTGGAAGTCCCCGTTCTGCTGCTGGAACGCGATCTCATCGCCTTTCGGCGACCATTCCGCTCCCGTTCTATAGCTGCGCTTTCCCACGACGACCGGAGTAATCCGTCTCAACCCTGTGCCGTCGATGTTCATGGTGTATAGCTGCGGCGTCAGCGGAAACGGCGACATGAATACCACCTGCTTTCCATCCGGGCTGAAGCTCGGCGACGTCGTCTCGAATCCCGTGCGTCCGGCGAATGGCTTCGGCACCGAATCGTCACCGGCCGCACTGGCGATAACCAACTCGGCTGGAGAATCTCCGCCGCTCGCCCAGACAATGTTCTTCCCATCCCTGGTGTAGGCGGGTGTAATGTTGAGTCCGCGATTCGACGCGGCGAGAAGTCTGGGCTTCATCGTACGCAGGTCGACCTGTGCGATCCGCGTCCCATGGTCGTCCGCATCCGAATAAACGAGGTATCGCCCCGACGGATACCAGGCAGGAGATAGCGCGGCACCAACAGTCGGGATCGTCCGCTCATTCGCGCCATCGCTGTCCACGATCTTGAGCTGCTTCCCATCGATGAAGGCAATTCGCGTCGCGGAGATTCCGCGCGTGCCCGTTATCCAGCGCTCGATCTCGTCGCTCACGACGTGAATCCCGAGTCGCCGGTCGCGCTGGAGCGAATCACGCACGATCGAATCCTTGAGGGCGATCCGCGCGTATACCGAATCGAAGCGGATGGTGTCCCTCTCCGCATTCGCGCGGAGCAGCGCATCGCGGCGATCGAGCTCGCGGGAAAGAGAGTCGCGTGCGGCTTGAGCGAGACGCGCATTCGCGCGATCGCGGGTGGTTTTGATTGCGACCGGCTTCGCCGCCGCTCGCGCGAGGCTGTCCCTCACCAGCGAATCCGCCCTCAGCGTTTCAATCGTCGCGTCCGCTTTTCTGCCGAGCAGGGTCGAGAGAGAATCTTTGATCGCCGGCAACCGGTACGGTGGAACCTTCGGAAGCCGGAAATAATCTTCCTGGCGAAGTCGGCCGCGCGGCACGTCGTAGACCTCGACGTGCAATCCCGCCGTAGTCGGGCGCGCCCGCACCACGAAATTTGCGCGCGTCTGGGCAAGCGGAGAGAAGTTGATGTTTTTCTGACCGGGCCGCCAAATGTCATCCAGCGTCGCGCTATCGAGAATGAGCGGCTGCATGCGATCGCCGTAATCGAAGTCGCGCTGCATGATCGTGCGCGTCGAGTCACCGGCGCTCGTATCGATCTGCAGCACGACCACACCCGGCGGAATCTCGACGGGCTTCTGAGGCTTGGGCCTGCCCACGACGGGCGGCTGATTGCGGATTTGGCCGTGCACCGACGAAGCGAGCGCCAAAAACGCCACTGCTCCGACGAGGAGCTTGCGATATCGATCGGTCATCAGCGGTTGAATCTATTGGATTCGGGATTCATACACCGCCTTCTCTTTGCCGATTGCGCACCGGACAACGCAAAGCCGCGGAGGGAAAATCCCTCCGCGGCTTTACTCGATCGGGGTCGTTCCTTAATGCGTGATACGGAACTGAAACGGCATCTGCACGAGCTGTTGAACTTTCTTGCCCCCGATCTGCGCCGCCGAGAACTTTATACGTGGGAGCGCATCCTTCACGGCGGCGGTAAACGCCGGATTGCTTGACTTTAGAATCTTGAGAGTGCCTGGCTCGTAGCGGCCGCTCTCGTTCACGACGAACTGCGCCAATACCTCACCCTCGACACCCGCGGACTTGAGGGTCTCGGGATAGACGGGAGAGTCGCCGCCGATTCTCTCGACCACCTTTTCAACCTGAAATTCCATGTAGGGACCATGATCTGCACCCGCTTCCTTGCCGGTGTCCCCTTCCTTACCGGTACCGCCCTTCACGCCGCTCGAGGATCCACCAGCGACGCCCTTGCCGCTGAAGTCATTCTCGTTCGTGAGCGCCTTCGAGAGGTCGACGGTCGGTATCGTCGTCGGAATACTCACGGCCGGCGGAAGGACCTTGAACCCCTTCGGCGGAGCTACCGGAACGTCTTTGGGCAGCTGCGGCAGGTTGACTACCTTCGGCTTGGGCTTCGGGGCTTCCTTGGGCGGGGGCGGCTCCTTCTTGGGCGGAGGCGGCAGTTCTTTCTTCACCGCCACGAAGTTGACCTTCGTCTCCACGTTGTCCTTCTTGCGCGTGCCCGCGCGGGCCGTGGCAAAAATCGCGAGGAAAATGATCAACGAGTGCAATAGTATGCTAAAGATGGTCCCGCCCGCGGACCGTCCTTTCTTTTCGTGTTTGGATTCGAGTAGTCGCAAAATCATGGAAGGCCCCCGGTTGATAAACGCACCTCCCTGTAGAGCAAACAAGCGGCCAAACTGTGAGTTTTTTTGGGGGCAAAAAAAGGCCACTTTTGGCATGAAAACCAGCTCCGAACGACGGACCATAAGTACAAGAAGGGCACAGACTTAGCTGTGCCCTTTCTACTGCGGAGCTTGAGACTGACGGTTGACTATTTTCCGGCCGGTTTTTTCTTCGCCGGCACCTTCGCTGGGACGGCCTTCGGAGGGGTCGTTTTGGCAGGAACAGCAGCTGAGCTGGGACGCCTTCTGGTGAGGATTCCGCATACCGATTCGAACGCATTCTTGCCCGGCGTGCCCGGGTTCGGGCGGTCCCAGACCATGTGAGCCTGGTCTCTGACATCGACCTCGCCCTCATCGCGCACGAGTACGTTGTTGGCCGCGTAAACGGTGCTCCGAACTCTCTTCAACCTTACCGGCGAACAGCGGACATAAGCACGCTCGACGAGGCGGGTGTATTGCTTCTTGTTCTCGAGAATCCGCGGTCTCGCGTAGTCCCAGCTGGTCACCGTGCTCCACGTGCCCGGAGACTGAAGCGCGACGCTGGACGTGTCGAAGATCACAGTGATGTCGCTGTCCTTGTACACCTGGCGCCATGGGGCTTGCTGGGCGACCGCGATGCACGGAACACCAAAGCACGCGACCAGTAAAAAGCGGGTTGCGTAACGAATCATGAAATCTCCTCTTGTCGGGCGCTAACCTTACTTTGCCCTGGTTTGTAATCGGTGTGACAGCGCCGCGAGCGAAACTGATAGGCTTGGATAATAAAACCCCAACCGGCGGCGCCGCCACTCTGCGGATACGATGAAATTCAGGATCTCCCGTGCCATCGGGCCGGCCGCGATGGTCGGGGCGGTGGGCATCGCGCTCGTGCTGCTGGAGCACGAGCTCAAGTCGTATCACTACCGCGACTTGATGCGGCAGGTGTGGACCCTTCCCCATTCGCACCTCGCGCTCGCGCTGCTTCTGACCGCGGTGGCGTACGCGGTTCTTCCCGGCTACGACGCGATCGCGCTCTCGTACGTCGATCATCCGCTTCCCGTCCGCCGAATTGCGTTCGGATCCTTCATCGCGTACGCCCTGAGCCACAGCCTGGGCTTCCCGCTCCTGAGTGGCGGGCCCGTCCGCTACCGGTTCTGGAGCGCCTGGGGATTATCTACTTCGGAGATCGCCCAGGCGATCAGCTTTGCCGGGGCGACCTTCATCATCGGAATGATCGCCGTCGCCGGCTTCGTCTTCGTCCTCGAGCCGACGTCGACGATCCAGCTGCTGCGATTGCCATTCAACTCGCTCAAGCCGCTCGGCGCGCTTTGCCTGCTGTTGATTGCTGGATATCTCGCACTCAGTACTACGCGCTACAAGACATTCCGCCTCTTCGAATGGGAGTTTCCCGTCCCGTCGACGCGTTTGGCGCTCGCCCAGCTGCTGGTCGCGGTCGTGGATTGGACCGCCGCCGGCGCGGTGCTCTACGTGCTGCTGCCGCCTGGATACCGCCTCGCTTTCCTTCCAGTGCTCGGCGTCTTTCTACTCGCGCAATTCGCCGGAATTCTCAGTCACGTTCCAGGCGGACTCGGCGTGTTTGAGGCGATAGTCGTTCTCCTCCTCAAGCCTTACGTGCCAGCGGCTTCGATCGTGGGATCACTGCTCGCCTATCGCGCCATATACTATCTGCTGCCGCTGGTAATCGCGCTCGCATTCCTCATCGCCTTCGAGGTGCAGCGCCAGCGCGATCGCGTGGCGGGAGTGGCGACCCTCGCCGGCGGAATAGTCGGACGCTGGATGCCGACGCTGCTCCCTCAGATTCTTAGCGTTACGACGTTCGTCGCGGGCGTCATCCTGATCGTCTCGGGTGCCACTCCCGCGGTGCGGAGCAGAGTGACGGCGCTCGATTCCGTGCTCCCTCTGGGGGTCATCGAGCTCTCGCACTTCGCGGCAAGCCTCGCTGGTGCGGGACTGGTAATCCTGGCGTGGGCAATAAGACGCCGGCTCGACGCCGCCTACACTCTTACGATCGCGACGCTCGTGATCGGGATCGTCGCGTCGCTGCTCAAGGGACTCGACTGGGAGGAGGCGTTCGCGCTCACACTGGTGCTGGTGGCGTTGATTCCGTCGCGACGCGCTTTCTACCGGAAAGCCGCGATCACCAGCGAGCCGTTCAGCAACGGCTGGCTCGCCGCCGTCATCGTCGTTGGCGTGGTGACGACCTGGCTGGCATTCTTCTCCTACAGGAACGTCGATTTCACGAGTCCGGTGTGGTGGGAGTTCAGCGGTCGAGGCGATGCTCCCCGCTCGTTGCGCGCGATGGTCGGAGTGCTTGGCGCGCTCATGCTGTTCGCCCTTTCGCGCAAGCTTCGTCATGCCGAGGCGGATCCCGAGTTTCCCACGTCGCGGCAGCTCGACATCGCGGGGCGAATCGCCGCCGACTCCCCGGACACGATCGCGAATTTGGCGCTCCTTGGCGACAAGTCTCTCCTCTTCAGCCAGACGGGCCGGAGCATGATCATGTACGGCGTGGCCGGACGCAGCTGGATTGCGCTGGGGGATCCGTTGGGCCCTGAGAGCGAGCGCGCCGAGCTCGCCTGGAGATTCCGCGAGAGCGCCGACGAGCATGGTGGATGGCCGGTGTTCTATGAAGTCAGCGCGAGGCATCTCCCGATATACATCGACCTCGGCCTCACGCTTTTCAAGCTGGGAGAAGAAGCGATCATCCCTCTGCCCGACTTCTCCCTCGACGGAGGCGGTCGCAAGGCGCTCCGTCGCACACGCAAGGATACGGTGAAGGCAGGCGCCACCTTCGAGATGATTCCGCCGGAGGACACTCACGTTTTTCTTCCGGGACTCAAACAGATCTCGGACGAGTGGCTTGCGTCCAAGCGCACGAAGGAAAAAGGATTCTCACTTGGTCGTTTCGACGACCGGTATCTAAAGAGCTTTCCTGTCGCGTTGATTCGCATCGGTGACGCTGTGGTGGCGTTCGCCAACGTCTGGGTAGGCGCCGATCGTACGGAGATCTCGGTCGATCTCATGCGCTACACCTCGGTCGCGCCGCCCGGCGTGATGGAATTCCTGCTCATCGAGTTGATGCTCTGGGGCAAGGAAAACGGCTACCAGCGATTCAACCTCGGCATGGCGCCCTTGTCTGGGATCGAGAACCGCAGTCTGGCCCCTCTCTGGAACCGCGTGGGCGCTCTCCTGTTCAGCCGTGGCGAGCCGTTTTACAACTTCCAGGGTCTTAGACTGTACAAGGAGAAGTTCGATCCGATATGGGAACCGAGATACCTCGCATCGCCGGGTGGACTGGTGCTGCCAAGAATTCTTACGAACGTCGCGTCGCTGATCTCGGGCGGGCTGGCCGGAGTGGTGTCAAAGTGAGGCGCGTCGCGCTCCTCGCGGTGGTCATGTTCGCGTGCACGCCCGCGCACTCTGCGTATATCCCACGCGATCGGGAGCTGCAGCGCGAGCCTCTTTACTTCTATCCCGCCGCTGGAGTGTCGGGTCACCCAAAGGCGGGCGTTTTTTTCCTGGGCAATGACCTTGGATTCTGGGAGGCGCATCAGAAGCTGGCGGAGCGCCTCGCCTCACACGGCTATGCCGTGGTCGGATTCGATGTAAAGAAGTTTCTCGATCGACTTCCGGATTCCGCGCTTCTGCGCGACAGCGTACTCGCGCACGATGTTCCGCCCCTGATCAAGCGCTCGCTTCATGAGCTGGGAGCGGACTCGGCGCCCATCGTCATCGCCGGACATTCTTTCGGCGCCGACATCGCGCTCTGGACGGAGGCGAACGCGCCCATTCCGGGTGTCGTCGGTGTGCTCGCACTCGGTCCCACCAGGCGCGATCATCCCACCATCACGCTCAGGGATCAGATAAACTCGGGCGAGCCGACCGAGCCGGGCAGCTTCGCCGTCGATGAGCAAATCCGCAACACGCCGGCGAACGTTCACATCGCCCTTATGCGCGGCGCGAGCGACAAGGAGCGAACGTCCGATCGCGGCTTCATCGCCGCAGGCGGATCGCGAATGAGCTATACGGTGATCCCGTTCGCATCGCACTCGCTCAAGTCGCTCATCATTGCGGGGCCAATGATCGAGCGCGTACTCGATCATCTGGTGGCTGGAGACTAGGGCGCACTTTTCGACGGGTCCGCGGGCTTGTGCCCGTAACCCGCAATTTTCGACGGGCCCGCGGGCTTTGTGCCCGCGACTTCTATCTGCTTGCTCGACCGCCCGACGCGGCGACGGCTTTGTCGGCCTCCGCCGAAATCTCCCGCATTTCAATCGGGTTGATCGCACGGGCTATGGTGAGGATCGCAGCGAGCAAGGGCACAGCCACGAGCAGGCCGAGGAACCCGAACAATAGCGCCATAAGGGCCTGGATTCCGAGCGTGAGAGCGGGAGGAATGTTTACTCCGCGTTTCATGAGAACAGGCACCAGCAGGTGGTTCTCCAGGAACTGAATCACCAGGTATCCGATCCCAACCACCAGCGCCTTGTGCGGCGAGTCGATGAACGCCATCGCGATCGCGGGGATCGCTGCGAAGATGGAGCCGATGATAGGAATGAACTTCAGGATTCCGGCGAGGATTCCGAGCGGCAGCGCCGCTTTCACGTGGATCGCGAAGAGGAAAACGGTTGTCACCCCGCCGATCACCAGCATAGCGATTAGCTGAGTGACCAGCCATCGCCTGAGCGTCGTGGCGAGGCTTGCCAGAGTGAGCGCCACTCGAGGCCGCTGGCGCGGCGGAAAGACCTCGAGCATTCCGCCATGATAAAGCGCCGGATCCACGCCGATGTACGCGGCGATGAAGAGGACGAGCAGGAATGCGCCCGTCACTGCGAACGTAGAGGTGAGCATGCGGAGGAAGGAATTCTGGGCGCCGCGAAACTGTTTCGTGATCTCGCGACGCAGGTTCCCTCCGGCTGCAACGGTGTCCGCGCGTGTCGTCGGTTTATGGGCGACCGCGCCGGACGCAGGCACGGGCAGAGGTTCGCTGAGGGCCGAGTCCGTGACGACCTCGCCCCGTTCCGATGAATCCGCCTGAATGGCCGCACGTTGGGCGGCCGCGGTTCGCAGAGTGTCGCTGCTGCTCTCCTCATTGAACAAGATTCCGAGCATGCCGTTGGCGCGGTGCCCAAGCCAGGCGTCGATCTTGTCCATCGCCTCCGGGAGGCGGTCCTGAAGCTCTTTTGATTGGGCGCGAAGGATCGGCGCCATTCCGACGGCACCGGCGCTCAGGAGGCCAAGAAAGACCGTAAGGATTATGGCGGTGCCAAGGGCGCGAGGGATCTTTCGCTTTTCGAGCCAGTCGGTTCCCTGAGCGAGTGGAAGGCCGAACAGGACGCCGAGGAAGAACAGAAACACGACGGGGTGCGCAATCCAGAGCAGGCGCACGAGGACGTAGAAGCCGAAAATCAGCGCGAGAACGCGAACGACATCCCGGGTCGGTAGCCGGATCGATTGGCGTGAATCCATGACTTGATGCTAAGCCAGACTTGTGCCCGCCGCGAGTTCGCTCCGTCGCGCCGGGCGTCTTCGCCGGTACGTCGAAGGGTCCCTGCTCGGCGCAATGTTGCCGGTACGGCGGAGAAGATTCCCTTCGGCGGCTACGCTCGCTTGGTCGGAGCCCCTAACTGCGCTCCTTCGCTCCGCTCAGTCGCGGGTCTCCTCCTCGCGCTCGCTTTGCAAAGCCGCCTACGGGAACCCTCTCCGCCTTCCCTCGAGGTCAAACGCGGGACCAGTCTTCACCGTCGCGCCTCAATCGGCGCACCGGACGCGCACGCCGGCATCGCGGCGCGAGCGCGCGGCGAGCGTAGCTTGGCATCGTCGTGTCTTCACGCGTGAAACAGATCGGCCGACGCGGGTTCATTGCTGCCGTGCAAAACCAACCGCGCGCGCACGAGTAGATCTCGAGAGGGAGGCGAGGGTGTCCTCGGAGGGGCACCCGCAGCAAGAGCCCGCCGTTTGGGCTCGCCAGCACGCCCCAACGGCGGGCGCGCGAGGACACTGCCCCGCAGAGGACATCCCTCGCCGACCCAGCGCGGTGGATTTAAGAAGGCGGGCGCGGCGCCTTGACCGGTGCGTGCCGTGCGATAGGTTAAATCCAACATGTCGCACGGAGCCGCGCCTCTCGCGAGACGCGGCTTTGTTCTTTTTCGATGTCAGCACCGAGAGGACGAATGCCCGCAACACCTGATGGACCGATCGCGATCTACTACGAGCACCCCGACTGGTTCAAGCCGCTGTTCGCCGAGCTGGACCGTCGAAGAATTCCTTACACGCGAGTGGATGCGGCGGCTCACACGTACGATCCCGCCGAAAGGCAGTCTCCGTATTCACTGGTCTTCAACCGGGCTAGTCCGTCCGCTTATCTGCGCGGCCACGCACAGGTGACCTTTCACACCTTGAGCTGGCTGCGGCACTTGGAGCGCATCGGTGTCCCCGTCGTCAACGGGTCCACGCCCTACCAGATGGAGACGTCCAAGGCGCTCCAGCTCGAGATCCTCGACGAGCTGGGACTTCCATATCCAAAGGCGAGGGTTATCAATGACGCGGCACTCGCTCCCGAAGCCGCGAGAGGTCTGCGCTTCCCGGTAGTGGTGAAAGCCAATGTTGGCGGAAGCGGCGCCGGCATCACCCGCTTCGACGACGCGGAGTCGCTTGCCGGGGCGGCGAGGGCGGGAACGATCGACCTTGGACTCGACCGGGTCGCACTCGTCCAGGAATTGGCGCCCCTGCGCGGCGGACACATCACGCGCGTCGAGGTCCTCGACGGAAAGTTTCTCTACGGCATCAACGTTTATCCGGCCGAGGATTCCTTCAATCTTTGCCCTGCCGACATCTGTCAGACCACCGACGGCCAGCAGCTCTCGCGCACCGCGTGCGCGGTCGATGCCCAGAAGAATGGAATGCGGGTGGAGGAATTCAAACCGTCGCGCGAGATAATTCGCGAGGTCGAGAGAATCGCCGCCCGCGTCGAGCTCGACGTCGGCGGGATCGAATACCTGATCGATGACCGCGATGGCCGTCACTACTTCTACGACATCAACGCCCTCTCCAATTTCGTCGCGGATGGGCGGAACGTGGTCGGATTCGATCCGTTCGAGCGACTCGTCGACTACCTGGCCGAGCGAGTCGCCAACTCCTCGCTGGCCGGTGGGGAAGGAGTGACGACCGGCGCGGCGAGAGCGGCAGCAGCCGCGGGGGCGGTCTAATGCGGTACGGATATTGGCTCCCCGTCTTCGGCGGATGGCTGCGCAACGTGCCCGATGAAGGCATGAGCGCGAGCTGGGATTACGTGAAGCGCCTGGCGCAGCGCAGCGAGCAGATCGGCTACGACATCACGCTGATCGCCGAGCTGTTCATGAACGACATCAAGGGCATCGATGCGGATTCGCTCGAGGCGTGGTCGACCGCAGCGGCGCTGGCGGCGGTGACCGAGAAGCTGGAGCTGATGGTCGCGGTGCGCCCGACTTCTCACGAGCCGGCGATCTTCGCGAAGCAGGCGGCAAACATCGATCACATCTCGGGCGGGCGTCTCGCGCTCAACGTCGTCTCGTCGTGGTGGAAGGACGAGGCAAGGCGTTACGGAATCAACTTCGAGGAGCACGACGACCGCTATGCGCGGACCGACGAATGGCTCCGCGTCGTGAACGGGACGTGGACCGAACCGCGCTTCAGCCACGCCGGCAGCCACTACAAGGTGGAGGAGACGATCCTCGAGCCAAAGCCGTTCCGTCGACCGAGGCCCACGATTTACGCCGGCGGTGAGAGCCCGGCCGCGAAAGAGCTCATATCGCGCGCGTGCGATGCGTACGTGATGCACGGCGACCCGGCCGCCAGGGTCGCCCCCAAGATCGCCGACATGCGCGCCCGTCGTGAAAAGCTTGGGTTAGGCCCGATGCAATACGGCGTCGCTGCCTACGCCGTCGTTCGCGATAGCGAGGAAGAGGCCCGGAAGGAGGTTGCGCGGATAACGAACGTGAAGCCCGGGACGCCAGGTTATCAGAACTATCAGGACTGGATCTCCCACACGGCACTTGAACAACAGGTGAGCCTCGAGGACTACTCGGTGTCCAATCGTGGACTGCGCGCGGGTCTCGTCGGAACGCCCGAGCAGGTCGCCGAGCGTGTCAGGGATCTCGAATCAGTGGGGGTGGATCTGCTGCTGCTTCAGTTCAGTCCGCAGTTCGAGGAGATGGAGAGGTTCTCAGATAGCGTGATGCCTTTGGTGGAGGCTAGCGCCGCAGCCCTACGCTGACCCGAACAACTCCCGTTGCCTGGCTTTGATAGCCTGGTAGCACTCGCACGCTACTTTCTCGAGGCCCGCGCGGTCGACCACTGTGATGTTACCGCGACCATGTGCGATGAGGCCCGCCCTCTCCAGAACCCCCATCGCCACCGTCACACCAGGCCGCCTCACTCCCAGCATCTCGGCCAGGAATTCTTGCGTAAGATCGAACTGGTTGCGCCCGACCCGGTCCTCCGACATCAAGAGCCACCGCGCGGCTCTTTGCTCGATGACGTGGAGTCTGTTGCACGCCGCCGACTGCGATACGGTCTCGAACACGAATTGGCTGTAGCGGTGCAACAGCCGGTGGAGACCTTCGTACTTCCGCGTCAGCTCGCTGAAATCAGCCACGGGGATGCGCCTCGCCGCGCCGGAAATTTGGCCGATCGCCTTGAGCCACGACGAGGGGACCTCGTGAAAAACCGCCAGCGGCACAAATCCATCGTTTCCAATAGTCATCGCCTCGACCGCGTCGCCGTCTTCCATTTCCGTGACGAGTGAGATCACGCAGTTGTCGGGGAAGTAGGCGTAAGGAATCGGCTCTCTCCTCCGGAAAACGATTTCCCTGGATTCGATGGTCACGGTCTCGCTCCGATCGAGCACTGCTTCCAACTCTTTCGGGGACAGAAGATTCAGAATCTTGTTGCGAGTGCGGGCCGCGGCTGTGAGAGTCGCACCCGGCCCTGCCGGAGGGTTATGACTTGCCGCCTGGATCGATGGAGCTGCCATGTCGAGCCGGAAACCGCCCCCAATTGGGACGTAGTGAGATTTGAGGACCGCGGCGATCTGGACCACCGCGATCGTGGTTGACACCGGTGATTTTGCAAATACCGAACCGAGCCCAGCTTACGACTGAGCCGACCGCCCGACCAGCCGATTTCGGGTCGGGGAGCCGGCGGTGGCGCCTTCCCGAGGTCGCGCATCGAGCCCCGAAAGCCGCTTCCGGAAAGGTCCTCTCGGATGGCAAAGTCACTCGCGGCAACCCCGGCTTCCGTCGCCTCTGAGGTGTTATCTTCGGAGGGTAGAAACAGTCATTTAGACGGCCTGCCATCTATAGAGCAGCAGGAAGAGCGCCCCACCGGAAGACATGACGATACCTGCTGATCCACAGCCCAACGAGCGAAAATTCCGCTTCAAGGATGAGTGGCTGGTCGCGCTCGTGGGCACCATGCCAGGTGTCACCGCCGAGTTGATCAAGCGCTGGCGCTTTCAGCAGAAGCCATACGTAGCACAGGCCCTGATCGACGGCGACGTCCTGTCGTTCAAGGAGATCGCCGAAGTCGTCAAAGAGGCATTCAGAATCGACTACGTCGATCTGAATCCCAACCAAATCGACAGGAATGCGATGCAGATCCTGCCCGAGAAGCTTTGCCGGGAGCACAACGTCCTGCCCGTAAAGGTCGACAGCCGCATGGTTTGGCTCGCCATGGCCAACCCCCTCGATCAGGAAGCGATCCAACGCGTGAGTTGGGCGACCAGCCGTGAGGTTACGCCACTCTTCTGCCCGCCGGGCCAGCTCGACAAGCTGGTGTCGGAGACGCTCCGCCCCGACGCCATGATCTACGGCCTGATCGAGAAGCTCGACCAGGCAGTCGGGGTCGAACAGATCAAGGAGGAGGAGCAGAACGAAGCAGCGCTGGCACGCGTGCACGCGCCGGTCATCAAGCTCGTCGACGCGATCATCGCCAACGCGATCAAGCTCCGCGCTTCCGACATCCACATCGAGCACGACGAAACGTCGACGCTGGTGCGGTTCCGCATTGACGGCCTGCTGAAGAACATCATGGTGCTCCCACGATTCATCGGGGTCGGGCCGGTCGTCTCGCGCATCAAGATCATGTCCGACCTGGACGTCGCCGAGCGTTTTCGCCCGCAGGACGGCCGCGCGAAGGTGCGCGTTGGCGGAGAAGAGGTAGCGCTGCGCGTCTCAGTGCTTCCGACTCGCGTTGGAGAAAAGGTCGTGATGCGCCTTCTCAACGAGAAGTCGGTTCAGGTCTCGATGGCCACGCTCGGCTTCATGCCGGTGCTGCTCGAGAGATTCCAGGCTCTTCTAATGCGCGAGCAGGGGATTCTGCTCGTGACCGGGCCGACCGGATCTGGAAAGACGACAACCCTCTACGCCGCGCTCAACACGCGCCGCGGCGAATCGGTGAACATCGTCACCGTGGAAGACCCGGTCGAGTACCGACTGAGCGGCGTCAACCAGGTGCAGGTGAACGAGAAACAGGGCCTCACCTTCGCCGGCGTGCTGCGCTCGGTGCTGCGTCAGGATCCGGACGTGCTGCTCGTTGGAGAAATCCGCGACCAGGAGACCGCGAACATCGCGTTCCAGGCGGCAATGACCGGACACCTGGTGCTTTCCACGCTGCACACGAACGACGCGATCGGCGCGATTCCGCGACTGTCCAACATCGGCGTCGAGCCGTTCAGAGTGGCAGCCGGTCTCATCGGCGTCACGGCCCAGCGTCTCGTCCGCAGGGTCTGTCCCCATTGCCGGTTCGAGGCACCAATCGAGGAGTTGCACCCAATGGTGCGTGCCGCACAGCAGCGCGTCTACGGGACAGCAAGGCACGTCAAGGCGACCGGGTGCGCGGAGTGCGGGTTCACCGGTTACACGGGACGGCTTCCGATCATCGAGTTCCTCGAGATCACGCCGGAGATCCGCGGCATGATCACGATCGGTAAGACGGCCGACGAAATCCGGGCGCACGCGCTGCGGACGAACGCGCTGCACACGTTCGACGCCGACGCGCTCTGGCACATCGCCGAGGGTGATACCACGGCCGAGGAAGTAATTCCGTACACCGAGTTCGAGCGTCGCCGGACGCCGCGCTCCAACACGCCGCGGGTATCCGCGGATTATGTCCCCGAGCTCGATGCGGACGGAGTGGCGAAACCGTCGAGAGTCCTGTTGGCGGTCGGTGATAAAATTGATCGCGTCCGCTTCAACGACATCCTGGTGGAAGCCCGCTTCGCCGTGCAGATCGCCAACGATGGCGCGGCGGCGCTTGGCATTCTGGCGCAGGATCCGCCCGACGCGCTGGTCGTCGCACTCAAGCTTCCCATTCTCGACGGGCGGCAGGTCGTGCACGCGGCGCGGACGGTCGTCGGGCTGGTGGACATGCCGATCATCGTCGTGGCGCCGGCGGGCTCGGAGACCGAGACGAACGATCTGCTGTCGCAGGGTGTGGACGATGTCCTTCACGAGCCGATCGACGGCAGTCGATTCCGCGCGCGCGTCACCGCGGTGATGAGGAGCCGCGGACTGTGGTCGGAGACGGAGGAAGTGATGCGCCCGCTCATCCCGCAGGACGAAGCGGAGCGGCTGGTCGAGTTCCGGCTGAGCGGCGCCGCCATCGAGTCGCCGCCGGAGGAGCGCTTCGACAAGATCAGTCGCATGGCGCAGCGCGTGTTCAATGTTCCCTTCGCCGGGATCTCGTTCGTCGAGGGCGAGCGCCAGTGGTTCAAGTCGAGGCAGGGTCTTCCGATCGGCGACAGCACGCGCGATCGCTCTTTCTGCGGCCACGCGATCAATGCGGACGAAGTCTTCGTCGTCGAAGATGCGGTGCTCGATCCGAGGTTCGCGCAGAATCCGCTGGTGCTCGAGGAGCCGCACATCAGGTTCTACGCCGCGCAGCCGGTGAAGGGGCCGGGCGGCCACAACGTCGGGACGCTATGCATCATGGACAAGGTCCCGCGCGAGTTCAGTGATGAGGATAGCGAGACGCTCCGCGATCTGGGCGAGATGGTCGAGACGGAGTTGAAGTCCAAGGGGAAGACGAAGGTCGCGGCGCCCCCCGACTAATCCCGACTTCTTGCGGAAGGACCTCCCTGAAGATATCGTTAGCTGGGCTAACGATCTTCAGGAGCGCCGCATGACCGGCACCAAGACGGACTCACTCTCCCGCATCAAGCAGATCGCCATCCCTGTCCATTCCATCGACGAGGCCAAGGCCTTCTACCGCGACACGCTCGGACTACGACACCTGTTCGACGCGCCTCCAGCCCTTTCATTCTTCGATTGCGGCGGCGTGCGATTGATGCTCGCCGGACCCGCGGCCCAGGGTAAGGATGGAGATCAGCAGCACGCAGTCCTGTTCTACGACGTCAGCGACATCAAAAAGACGCACGCTCGCATCAAATCTTCCGGCGCGAAAAGCCTCGCTGAGCCGCGCATCATCGCACGCATGAATGCACGAGAAGTCTGGGTCTGCGAGCTCTCGGACGGACAGGGGAATGTCGTCGGACTGATAAGCGAAGTTCCCGAGGCGTGACGAAGGGTCGGGACGCCGAAGCCCTCGCGGACCAGCTCCATTCGGCGGCCATCCATCTCCTGCGCCAGCTGCGCAAGGAAGACGACGCGAGTGGACTGTCCGCTCCCCGCCTCTCGGCGCTCTCCGTCGTCGTTTTCGGCGGACCTCTCACTTTGGGTGAGCTCGCGCGCGCCGAACAGGTGAAGCCACCGACAATGACGCGGATCGTGACGGGCCTCGAGAAGGAGGGGCTCGTGAAACGGAAGGGTGATCTACGCGACAGGCGTCTGACCCACATCGAGGCGACCTCGAAGGGACATAAGGTTCTGACTGCCGGACGCGCCCGCCGCGTCAAGAAGCTCGCGAACGCTCTGAGCCGCCTGGAAAAGACGGAGCTGGCGGAGCTGCGCCGAGGTGTCCAGCTTCTGAGAGATGTCGTAGCGAGCATGCGCGGCTAGCCACTCACAGAGGAACGAGTATGGGTCGCCCCAAATCGGATTTCGATGCGCTGAAAGAGGACCTGCAAAAAGTCCACGACGGCGACCCGTGGCACGGCTCGTCGATAACCGACGTGCTCAAAGGCGTTGATGCCGACATCGCCGGACTCAAGAGTATCCCCCACGGGCACACGATCTGGGAGATCGTGCTTCACATGACCGCGTGGACCCGCGAGGCTACATCGCGCGTGCGTGGCGCGGCCCCGAAGTCGCCACCGAGTGATTGGCCAACGCCAAAAACAAGTGGAGGGGACGCGGCGTGGCGTTCGGCGCTGGAAGACCTCGGCGCGGCTCAGAAGGATTTGGAAAGCGCGGTCGATTCATTGAAACCGGGCGATCTCCTTCGCTGGATCGGGGACCAGCGTGACCCGGTGCTCGGAGCCGGCGTCACCGTGGGAACGCTGATTCGCGGCCTGCTCCAGCACCACGCTTATCACGAGGGGCAGATTTCCTTGCTCAAGCGCGCGGCCGAGACCGCGAGAAAGTGAGGAATTCGACCAGCGGAGAAAACAAATTCCGCGCGGCCGGTGTCTAATTGTCATCCGCTTGAGACTGCCGCGCAGTAGACCCTCCTTCTCCCTTCCAATCAAATGAGAACTACCCTGAAGAGAACCATAGCTCTATTCGCGGCGTCCGTAATTGCGGGCTCGGCAGGTGCGCAGCAGGCCGCAGCAACTCGTCCCGAGGCCGGCGCGCCCCCGAGCTGGGACATGCTTATGCGGGGTCGAACGCACACTCCAACTCCCACGACTGCCGCGATCACGGCGGCCGACCTGAAAACGCGCCTCTACATCTTCGCCGACGATTCCATGCAGGGTCGTCTGCTCGCGACCGCAGGCAACGTGAAGGGCGTCGAGTACATCGCGAATGAAGTAACGCGGATGGGCCTCGTCCCGATGGGTGACAACGGCACCTACTTCCAGGCGGTGAACGTGGTCGATCGTAAGTATGACCCCGCCACCAGACTCGTCGTCGGGAAAACAGAGTTCAACCCCTGGACGGATTTTGCCCCGCGTGATCAGGGGTCACGCGCTCGCAGTCTCGACGGTGTACAGGCCATCTTCGGCGGAACGTGGGGCGATTCTGCTTCGCTAGTCGATCCTTCAGCGGTTGCCGGCAAACTCGTCGTGCTGAGAGTCAGTCCCGCCGGCGTTACACAGGGTTCGGGCGGGGGCGTCAATCGCGGCATCGTGACGCGTCGCTACGCCAACGCGGCCGGCATCGCCGTCGCGAGTCTGGAAGCAATGCCGCCGCAGATGATTCAAATCTTCCAGCAGCCGAACCAGCTGCTCAAGGAAGGCAACGATCCGGAGCTGCCTTCGTTCCTCTACGTCAGTAAGCCAGTCGCTGAGGCGCTGCTCGGCGCCAATATCGACAGCGTGAAAGCCGGCGCGATCGGATCGACCGTCGCATCGACACCCCGCTTCGTGGAGTCGCCGACCCAGTACCCGGCGCGAAACGTCGTGGCGGTGATTCGGGGCAGCGACCCGAAGCTGCGCGACGAATACGTGGCCATCGGCGCGCACAACGATCACATCGGCTGGAGCACGCGTCCAGTCGCGCACGATTCCATCTATGTTGTCAACCATCTATTCCGCACCGGTGGCGCGGACGATCGCCCACCGCAGCTCGACGCCGCGCAACAGGCGCAGGTCAACGCGCTGCTCGCGGATATCAGAAAGCGCTCGAACGGCGCTTCAGCGCGCCCGGATTCGATTTACAACGGGGCGGATGACGACGGCTCCGGCAGTGTGAGCGCGCTGGAGATCGCACAGTATTTCGCGGCGCAGAAGGTGAAGCCCAAGCGGTCGCTGTTGTTCGTCTGGCACGTTGGTGAAGAAGCCGGTCTCTACGGATCGGAGTGGTACACAGATCATCCGACCGTTCCGCGCGACTCGATCGTCGTGCAGCTCAACATGGACATGGTGGGTCGCGGCGCGGCGGCCGACAACACGGGAATAACCAGGGAAGGCAAGAGATACAACGGCAATCCCGACTACGTCCAGCTGGTTGGATCGCGTCGACTTTCAACGCAGCTGGGCGATCTCGCCGAGTCGGTGAATCGCACCGAGAAGCACCCGCTGGCATTCGATTACGCCATGGACGCCAACGGGCATCCATCGAACATCTACTGCCGGAGCGATCACTACGAGTACGCGCGCTACGGCATCCCGATCATCTTCTTCACGACCGGCGGACACGCCGACTATCATCAGGTGACCGACGAGCCCCAGTACATCGACTACGATCGGATGGCGCGAGTGGCGCAGTACGTTGCCGATCTAGCCACGAAAGTCGCCAACCTCGATCAGCGACCGGTGGTAGACAAGCCCAAACCCGATCCGCACGGACAATGCGTTCAGTAGACTGATTTTTTTCACGGACCACCCATCACCCGAGTGCACTCGCAGACACGAAGGTGAAAAAGTCCGACTAGCTGCTCAATGCCGTCCGAATTCCCAGCAGCAGATCAGCCAATGTGAACGGCTTCTCGATGAACCGGTCGCCACCGTCAGTCGGCGCGAGGTCTTCAGTGTAGCCGGACATCATCAAAACGCCAATGTCCGGGCGATCGTCCTTGAGACGCTTGACCAATTCCGCGCCTCCCATTTCGGGCATCATGCTGTCGGTTAGCACGAGATGAATCGTATAAGGATGCGACCGTGCGATTTCCAGAGCCTCGATGCCGTTCCTCGCGACAAGAATCGTGAAGCCCGCGCGGACGAGATTCCGATGGACAGCATCGCGAGTCTGCTCTTCATCTTCGACGAGTAGGATCGTCTCGGTCGGCGGAGCAGCCGGCGCGATGAAGACGGGGGTCTTCGGCGGGGTGGCAACCCCTTCGCCCTTCGGCAGAAAAATCTTGAACGTTGTTCCGAGACCAGGCTCGCTGTACACCCAGATCCTGCCGCCGCTTTGCGTCACGATCCCGTGCACTGTCGACAGGCCGAGCCCCGTTCCCTTCCCTACACCTTTCGTGGTGAAAAATGGCTCGAAGATTCGGGACACTGTCTCCTTGTCCATTCCGAAACCTGTGTCGCTCACAGTGACACAGACGTAATGGCCCGCGGGAACGCCGAGGTGCGACGCGCTGAACGAGGCATCTACCTCAATATTCATTGTTCGGATCGCAAGTCGGCCACCTTTCGGCATCGCATCGGCTGCATTGATCACGAGGTTGAGGATCACTTGCTCCATCTGGCCCGCGTCGGCCTTCACCTGGCTCAGCGTCGGATCTAACTCCGCGACGACATCGATGTTCTCCGGCACGACCCGTCTCACCATTCCGTCCATCCCGTTGATGATCTCGTTCAGCGCGAGAAGGCGCGGGCTCAACACCTGATGCCGGCTGAACGTCAGCAGCTGTCTGGTGAGTCTGGATGCGCGGTCGGACGCTTTCATGATTTCCTGCG
>DASWGL010000374.1:0-9123 GCA_036393735.1 Gemmatimonadaceae bacterium
CGGAATACGTGAGTGCGAGCGACGTCATCATCCCGAGCTCTCCAACGGTGAAGAACGTGACGAAGGAGAGCGGGCTCATTCCCGTGAGATAGGCTTTGCGATACGGGATGTACATCGTTCCCCACAACACGCCGGCACCCAGCGCCGCGGCGACTCCACGAGCCGCGTCGCGCGCCGGTACCTGCGCGGCTGATGCAATCGCCAACGCGGTTGCCCCGGCGAACATGAGCAGGGCCCCTCCGATCACTCCCACCCACCGGCGCCAATCAGCGCCCCGCAGCTCCTGGAAGAAGAGAATCCCCCAGAAGATTCCGAGTAGACTGTTGCTGTTCCAGAGCGGAAATGCGATGCTGAGCCCGACATCACGCACAGCAAAGATCGTCAGCGTATTCGCGACCGCCCACAAACAGCCCGCCAGCACCGCCCACACGATGAGATGCGGCGCCTGCCGCAGATCCGCCGCGACGTACGATGTTCCCTGGATCAGCGCCGGCAACGTCCACCGCGCCAGAAAAACACCGATCACCATGCTGAGCGAGATCACGACTGGCGACAACCCCAGTGTCACCAGCTTGGTCGGCGCCTCGGCCGCGCCGAGCCAGGCGCCCGCGGTAAGTCCACAGAGCATTCCGACGCTCTGAAGAGTGCGAAGACGGCGCGCGTCCAGGGCGGCAGGTTGCGCGGAGCTGCCCGAGTCCTGAGCTCCGATCGCGCTCAAGAAATCCAGCGCAGAACGAGAAGACCGGCGACCAGCACCGCTACCGGCACCCAGAACTGCACATCTCGCAGCACGAGAACCAGCCAGCTACCCGAGTCATGCTCGCGGCGATTGTCGCTCATTGGTCTCACTTTGGCGGTCGGCGGGCAATACTGGTCAGGACTGGCGCCTTCGCGCAAGAGCGGATCACATTGAGGCGTCACCTAAAGCCGCGGAGATCATGACCAACAAGGAAGATTGGCGCGCGATCGTCGCCTCATCGCTTGACTGGGAGCAGGCGCACTCGTCCCTCGAGAACGCGCTCAAGGGCCTTCCCTCCGAGCTTCGCGGCAAGAGACCGAACGGATTCGCGCACTCGGTGTGGGAGCTGCTCGAGCACATTCGGATCACGCAGCACGATCTGCTCGATTTCGTCCAGGATCCGGATTACGAGGAAAAACTCGTGTGGCCGAAGGACTATTGGCCGTCTGCTCCCGCGCCGTCCGGCGACAAGGCATGGAACGAGAGCATTGCCTCCTGGAGGAAGGATCGAATGGCTCTCGAACGCTTCACCACTGACACAAAGCAGAACCTGTCGGCGAAGATCCCTCGCGGAACCGGACAGACCTATCTGCGTACAGTCCTGGTCGCGGTTGATCACGCGTCCTACCACCTCGCGCAGATCGTCAGCGTCCGACAGCTGCTTGGAGCGTGGCCGCCGCCGAAGGGGAAGTAGGTGAGCAAAAGGGTGAAAGTTCAACGCGCACAGATGGCAAAGTCGGCTCCGGAGCTCCTCGTGTTGTCGCGCGAAGATGCCGAGAGTTACGAGCCAAGCCTGAAGGAGATCTGCATCTCGATTTCCGATCCGGACGCCGAGCCAGCGAACGTCTCGACGGCCTTCGTCGCGGTGCTGAGGCTCCATTTCAACGACGTCACGCAGCGAGGCGAGCCGACTGACATTCTATTCGCTCAGGACCACGCGCGCGCGATCGTGGACTTCGTAGACGAATGGCAAGATGCCGAGCGCGTCGTGCTGCACTGCAACATGGGGGTGAGCCGGTCGCCCGCCGTCGCTCTGGGACTCTGCGATGCGCGCGGTTGGGCGACCGCGGAGCTGGAGAGATCGCATCCCGGCTGGAACCGGCTGGTGCGCAGCGAGATGATTAAGGCGACAAAAACCAATCCTCGGAGATCGACCTAATGCCCCGCGCCAAGGGAATCTTCGACGTATCGCTCAAGGCATTGCCGATGGACAACGAGACTGGCACGCAGCTGCTGGGGAGAATGTCGATCGACAAGAAATTCCAGGGCGACCTGGATGCCACCAGCAAGGGTCAGATGCTGACCGGCGGCACCATCATCAAGAATTCCGCGAGCTACGTCGCCATCGAGATCGTGACAGGGTCGCTCAAGGGTCGGAAGGGGTCGTTCATCCTTCAGCACACGGGCACGATGAATCGTGGCGAGCCCTCGCTGGTCATAACGGTCGTTCCCGATTCGGGCACGGATCAGCTGGAAGGGCTGAAGGGGACCATGAAGATCGACATCAACGCCGGCAAACATTCGTACGATCTGGATTACGTACTCGCGAATTTCCCGTGAGCCGAGCGTTTACCGGCGCCATGACAACCTTTTGAAACCTGGGAGCGTCAAAGTCGTAGTGCGGTGACATAGGTAGGGTTTTCCCCCTACCGACCGATATTTTCGACGCCCCACTTTTCTCTGAGAGCTGGCCCCATGAAGCGCATCCTGTTCACGTTACTCGCTCTCCTTCTGAATGTTGCCGCCGTGTCTCTTCCGGCACAGAACCCTAATCAGCCCAGACCGGCTGGACCGCCGCCTTCAGGAAATGGTGAAGTCCTGGGCACGGTTGTGGATACCGCCGCCAAAACTCCGCTCGCTCGCGCCTCGATTACCGTGCGCGGCGCGAAGGACTCGGTTCTCGTAGCAGGAGCTCTCGCGTCGGCGGACGGCGCATTCCGGATCCAGGGCCTTCGGCCCGGCGCGTACTATCTGCGCGCGGCTTCCATCGGCTTCCGGCCGCGCAACATTGCATTCACAATCACGGACGCAGCACCGCAGGCGTCCCTCGATCCGATCCAGCTAACGCGCATTTCTGTCACATTGCAAAGCGTTCAGGTGCAGGGCGAGCGGCCGACGGTGGTGATCGAGCCCGATCGAAACACCTATCGAGCGAAGGACATCGCACCCGCTGCCTCAAACGCGAGCGAAGTCCTGGCGGCGACTCCCTCGGTGGAAGTCGACGGCGAGGGCAAGGTCAGTTTGCGTGGCAATGAGAATGTCGCCGTGCAGATCAACGGACGTCCGACGCCGATTACCGGCGCCCAGCTCTCGGCCTACCTCAAGCAGATTCCGGCGAACATAGTCGAGCGCATCGAGGTCGTGCCGAACCCGTCCGCCAAGTACGATCCGGAAGGGATGGCAGGCATCATCAACATCGTCCTCAAGGCCAACACCGATCTCGGCCTGAGCGGCGGGCTCAACACCGGTTTTGCCACTGCGAGCCGCTTCAACACCGGCACCAATCTGGGTTATCAGAGCGGGCCGGTCACGCTGTTCGGCACTTACGGATTCAATGCCGACGATCGTGCGATCGTCGGCATCAACGACCGGCTTCGCTACGATCCCGTTGGCTCGCCGATGTCGTACACGAATCAGGACATCGACGGCAGGACGATCAACGCCGGTCACAACTTTACGGGCAACATCGACTACAAGCTGACCGACAAGGACGTCATCTCCAACTCGCTGTCGCTCAATCGCAGGCATTCCAACGACGGCGCTCTCGCCGGTTACACCGAGCTCGATGCGACCCAGGCGTTCCTCGACCGGTACGTGATGGATCGCAACGACAAGGCGCGAGGGCTGGTATTCGACAATTCACTCTCGATCAAGCACACGATCGAGCCGCGCAAGCACGAGCTCTCGGCGGAAGCGCGCTTCAACCGCACGAGAGACGAAGACAACACCCTGCTGTGGCGAGAGCCACAGAACCCTGACGGCACAAGCTCAGGTCCAGCGACACAGGGCGAGATCGACGGCACGAGCGCGCTTACCCGCCAGCTCACGATGCAGACGGATTACACGCGGCCGCTCACCGCGAGCACGAAGCTCGAGAGCGGTCTCAAGGAAACGGGGCGTTGGCTCGACCGGGATTTCCTCGTGTTCAAGGACGCTCTCGGCAACGGTAACTGGGTCCCGAGCAACCTGAGCAACAAGTTCCAGTTCGACGAGCACGTGCACGCGGGCTACGGCGTCCTCAGCCAGAGCGTAGGCAAGTTTGACCTGCAAGCAGGTCTACGCGCGGAATGGGCGAACCGGACCTTCGATCTCGCCGGCGCGCAGGGTATTCCGTACAACTACCACAGCCTCTTCCCGAGCGGCGTCATCATGTACAAGCCGAGCGAACAGAGCCAGCTGAAGGTGAGCTACTCGCGGCGTATCCGGAGACCAGGAACGCAGGAGCTGAACCCGTTCCCGGTGTTCTTCGACCAGCAGAATGTGTTAATCGGGAATCCACGCCTGAATCCCGAATACACGGACGCGTTCGAGCTTAGCATGAGCAAGTCGGGACAGCTTGGCTCGCTGCAGCTGTCGCCGTTCTATCGTCGCACCACCGACGTCATTCGCGTCGACATCAATACCGCCGACACTGTGGACGGCCGCGAGGTGACGTCGGTGAACTTCAAGAATCTCGACAAGTCCAATTCGTGGGGCACCGACCTTAACGGCAACCTGCGCCTTGGCCCCAAACTGAATGCCATCGGGGGATTCAACATCTTCAAAGTGGTGACGGACGGGGGGTCGCAGTCGGCGCTGTCCTCGAACGCCGTGACCTGGTCGTACCGTCTCAACGCCACCACACAGGTGAGTCCGACGGTGACGCTCCAGGCGAACTACTTCTACCGCGCACCGGTGAACATCGAGAAGGGGCGCTTCTCCTCTTTTCAGATGACCAACATCACCCTGCGCAAGAAAATCGATGGCGACAACATGAGCCTCGCAGTCCGCTTCGCGGATCCATTCAATACGATGAAATTCCGGATTCGGGCTGGCGATGACAACCTTCAGCAGATCACTGAGCGGAGGTTCGGCGTGAGGGCGACGTATGTGACGTTCCAGTGGAACTACGGAAAGCCGCCGAAGGTACGTCTGCCGCAGCAGGACCAGCCCCCGCCGTCAGTGTTCCCGTAGGCTTCAGAACTTGACCCGGAGTGACAAAAGTCGCAGCAGGTAACAGTTTACCGGCTGCGACTTTTTTTTGTGTGCCGTCGTCGTTTACCCGACTTCCAAACTACCCGATGACGCCACTTTCCCTTCGCGCTTCTTGTCACCGAGAGTGAGTTCATGGTCAAGATCATCATTGCGGCGATTCTCGGCGTTATACTCGGGGCCACCGGACCGTACTATGCCTTCCTTGGCTGGTACAGTGTCATCCCGTGGGGCCTGGTCGCCCTCGCTGTGGGGTCCTGGTGCAGCAAGCGACAGTCGTTATATGCCGGTGCTCTTTATGGCTTCTGCCTGAATTTTTCCTTCATGATCGCGGGCTACACAGGCACGGCATCGCTCCTGAGCCGACTCCCGTTCTTCATCCTGATAGGTCTCTTCGGCGCGGTCTGCGGAATCGCACTTTCTGTCACGGGATACTTCCTGAAAGTCTCCTTTACGACACTTGGACCGGAGGATTGAGTATCTGACGCGCCGGCCGGTGGACCTCTGGACGCAACCCGCACAATGCCATACATTTAGCTATGGCAACCACAACTCGGCCATCGAGTAAGCCCGCCTCTCCGGCAAAAGCCGGAAGCGGGCTTTCGCGCATCAAGGGGTCGGCGGCTACCGAACAAGGGTTACCTCGGGTCAGAAATGATGTCGTTCTGACCTTCGATGACGTTCTCCTGACGCCACGACATTCGCTCGTCCATCCAAAGGACGTGAACACGGGCTCGGTGTTCACACGCGGCATTCAGCTCAATGTGCCCTTCGCTTCTGCCGCCATGGACACGGTTACCGAATCAGACATGGCAATGGCGATGGCCAGGGCTGGCGGAATCGGCGTCATTCACAAGAACATGTCGATCGACCGGCAGGCGGCCGAGGTCGATCGGGTGAAGAGATCGGAGAGCGGAATGATCCTGAATCCGATCACGCTCTCACCCGATGGAACGCTCCGCGAGGCGGTCGCGCTGATGAAGCGCTTCAAGATCTCCGGCGTTCCAATCGTGGATCGCGACGACAGGCTTGTCGGGATCATCACCAATCGCGACCTCCAGTTCGAGCGCAATCTCGATCGCTCGCTGCGTGAAGCGATGACGTCCAAAAACCTCGTCACCGCTCCAGTGGGCACCACGCTCGATGAGGCCGAGGCCATACTCGGGAAGCACCGCATCGAAAAACTCCCCGTCGTAGACGAGCAGGGAATCCTCCGCGGGTTGATCACCGTCAAGGACATCCACAAGCGTCGCGATTTTCCCAACGCGAATAAGGACCAGCATGGACGGCTTCGCGTCGCCGCGGCGATCGGCGCTGCCAATTACCGCGATCGCGCCCGGGCACTGGTCGATGCGGGAGTCGACGTCCTGATCGTCGACACCGCGCACGGCCATTCCGAAGGTGTTCTCGAGGCGACGTCGGTGGTGCGTGAGATGTTCCCCGAGGTGCAGCTCGTAGCCGGAAACATCGCGACCCGTGCGGGCGCTCGGGCGCTGGTAGAGCGCGGAGTCGACGCGGTGAAGGTTGGCGTCGGGCCCGGCTCGATCTGCACTACTCGCATCGTCACGGGCGTGGGAGTTCCACAACTCACCGCGATCTTCGATGCGGTCGAAGGCGCGGGAGACATTCCGGTGATCGCAGACGGAGGAATCAAGTACTCGGGCGACATCGTGAAAGCGCTAGCGGCAGGCGCGTCCAGCGTGATGATGGGGTCGATGCTCGCGGGCACAGAGGAGAGTCCGGGTGAGTCGCTACTTCTCGAGGGCCGCCGCTTCAAGATGATTCGCGGGATGGGAAGTCTCTCCGCGATGCAGGATGGAAGCGCCGATCGATATTTTCAGGAAGGCGAGATGTCCGCCAAGAAGCTGGTCCCCGAAGGAATCGAGGGACGTGTTCCGTACAAGGGCCCGGTGAGCGACGTGCTGTTCCAGATGGTGGGCGGGCTCCGCAGCGGAATGGGATACGTCGGGTGCGCCAATATCGAGCAGCTCCGCACCGAATCGGAGTTCGTCCGGATCACGGCCGCCGGTCTTCGCGAATCCCATCCTCACGACGTCACGATAACGCGCGAGGCACCCAACTACTCGCTATAAGCGGTTGCTCGTTGCTCCAGTAGTTTCCTTGACATGGCTTTAAGCGTCAACACAACTTCTGACGTCTGTGCAGTGTCGAATGATTCGGAGTCCCGGCGTCACTCTACCCACGCTTTCGGAGTTTTTCTAATGGGCTTATGGACGAAGAAGAGCATCGCTGTCCTGCAGGCTGAGGCGGCGGGAGAATCCACGGAGCATACGCTTCGGCGCGCACTCGGCGCGCTGAACCTCACGACGCTGGGCATCGGCGCGATCATCGGCGCCGGAATTTTCGTACTGACGGGAAGGGCGGCGGCGGCGTACGCCGGGCCGGCAATCGTCCTCTCCTTCATTGTATCCGGATTGGGATGCCTTTTCGCGGGACTGTGCTACGCCGAGTTCGCGAGCATGATTCCGATCGCCGGCAGTGCTTACACGTATGGCTATGCGACGCTCGGTGAGTTCGTTGCCTGGATCATCGGCTGGGACTTGATCCTCGAGTATCTCTTCGGCGCTTCCACCGTCGCGGTGGGATGGTCGGGATACTTTTCGGCTTTCATGGAGCAGATCGGTGTACACCTGCCCAAATCGTTTACGAGCGCGCCGTACTACTATGCCGACGCCGTAGAATTAGATCCGGTGACAAAAGCTGTTCTCCATCCTGTCGGTCTCTCCCATACCGGTGCGGTGATCAACCTTCCGGCGATGGTGCTGATTGCGCTGATGACGACTCTTCTCGTCATCGGCATCAAGGAATCAGCGCGCTTCAACAACTTCATCGTGATTCTCAAGATTACGATCGTACTCCTGGTGATCGGATTTGGCTTCATGTATGTGAACACGGCCAATTGGCATCCTTTCATTCCACCTGGCGAGGGGTTCGGTCGCTACGGTTGGAGTGGCATCGTTCGAGGCGCAGCAGTTGTCTTCTTCGCTTACATAGGGTTCGACGCTGTATCTACCGCGGCCCAAGAGGCCAAGAATCCTCAGCGGGACATGCCCATAGGGATTCTCGGATCGCTGGCGATATGCACGGTGCTTTACATCCTGATGTCGCTCGTCATGACTGGGCTCGCCCCCTACAAGGAACTCGATGTTCCGCACCCGGTATTCGTCGCGATTGAGAAGGCTGGTCCGGCGCTCGCCTGGCTCGGGTCGATCATCAACATCGGCGCAATCGCCGGCCTTGCTTCCGTCGTGCTCGTCATGCTGATGGGCCAGCCGCGAATCTTCTTTTCGATGGCGCGTGACGGACTCCTCCCGCCGGTGTTCGGAAAGGTGCATCCGCGCTTCAAGACTCCCTACGTGACGACGATCCTCACTGGGGTCGTCGCCGGCGTCGTCGCCGGACTCTTCCCGATCGGGTTGCTCGGCGAGCTGGTCTCGATCGGAACACTACTGGCGTTCGTGATCGTCTGTGCGGGCATCATTGTGCTGCGTTACAAGTCGCCGAATCTCGCGCGGCCGTTCCGCACGCCATTTGTCCCGCTGGTCCCCATTCTGGGAATCCTGATTTGCGGCTACATGATGTCGAGTCTGCCGGTAGCAACGTGGGAGCGGCTCATCGTCTGGATGATCATCGGACTCGCGATCTACTTCTTCTACAGCAGATCCCACTCGAAGTTGGCTCGCGCGGAAGGCAGTGCTTGACCTCCTAAGCGTTCCCCAGCAGCGACGGGAGTCGATCGAGCGTCTCGCGCAGGAGCTCCGCACGGGACGCTCTGTCGCAATATCCACCCACATCAATGCGGACGGCGACGGCTGCGGTTCGGAGACGGCGCTGTCGCGCCTGCTCGGCCAGATGGGAATCCGCTCGAAAATCGTCAATCCCACACCCTGGCCGGACATGTACAAGTTCCTGCTCGGCGATGATGTTCGAGACGCGAGCGACATGGGAGCGAAGGGTCTCAAGGACGTCGATGTACTAGTCGTTCTCGACATCTCCGATGTGAAGCGACTCGGCGTCCTCGCGGAGGCCGTGCGCAAGCTCACGATTCCCAAGCTCGTGATCGATCACCACCTGCCGAGCGACGAGCCGCCCAGCCAGATGATGGTAGCCGACACGGCCGCGTGCGCGACCGGAGAACTGATCTACGATTTCGCGACCTGTCTGGGTCTCAA
>DASWGL010000375.1:0-2716 GCA_036393735.1 Gemmatimonadaceae bacterium
GCTGAGTTGGTCCCCCTACCTGGCCGGCGCTAATGCCCTCACCGCCTTCGTTCTCTCCTTCTTCTCCGTCTTCGTCGCCGACGGAGCTCGCCGCTCGCAGCTGAATGTTCCGCGACGCCGATCCCGCGATCGCGGAAAGCACGCGCTCGGCGACGGCGTCGGAGTGGTAGAGCTTCGACTTTCTGCAGGTGACCCGCACTTCGACAGCACCACTCTCGGGAAGAAAATCCTGCCATGGCAGTTTCTTCGAGTGCCGTTCCAGCTCATAAAACGTGCTGGCGTGAAATTGCCCGAGCCTGACGACGACGCGGCTTGCGGTACGGAGCCAAAGATTCGCCTCGTAGACGCGCTCTAGTTCGCCACCGAAGGCAACCCCTCCGACCTCTCGGTTTCCTCTCACTCCGAGCGCCTTGAGCTCGCCCGCAGCTATCGACTCCAATCCCGGAGCCGTTGGCGCAAAGATCTGGAATCGTGGGGAGGCGGAGGGGAAGGGAGCGTTTGGCATCGGTCGCTCAGCTTAGCATGTCCACCCTCAGGCTGGTAGGTGGCGGAATACTTTGTGCCTGTACCAGCCAGAGTGTCGATACGAGTAACAAGGGAGTCGGCTCGCCAGCTCCTGCATGATCGCTTTGGGCATCAGGATTTCAGACCTGGCCAGTGGGAGCCGCTCGATGCCGTTCTCTCGGGCAAGGACGCGCTTGTGGTGATGCCGACGGGGAGCGGAAAATCCCTGATTTACCAGCTCCCCGCGCTGCTGCTGCCCGGCCTCACGATCGTCGTCAGTCCACTCATCGCCCTGATGAAGGACCAGCACGACAAGCTCTCCGCACAGGGCGTCAGCTCCGTCGCGATGCACTCGCACCTCTCCACTTCCGAGACGCGAGAGGCGCACCGCCAGATCGCTGAGGGCGAGGGAGAAATGCTTTACCTCACCCCCGAGCGCTTCAAGGATCGCGCGTTCTTCGAGCATCTCCTCTCGCGTCCGATCAGCCTCTTTGTCGTCGATGAAGCGCATTGCGTTAGCCAATGGGGACACGATTTCCGCCCCGACTATCTCTCGCTCGGAGGAATCTCCAGGCGGCTCGGCCGCCCTCCGATCCTCGCGCTCACTGCGACGGCTACCGCGCACGTCCAGGCCGACATCATCCGCCAGCTTTGGATGAACGATCCACACATCACGATCACGGGATTCGCCCGTCCAAATCTCCGCTTCGAGGTCGTTCGCACCGTCAACGATCAGATCAAGGACACGACATTACGCCAGGCTCTCCGGGAATTCGAGGGGTCTGGTGTGATCTACGTCGCGACGGTGAAAGAGGCCGAGCGCCTGTACGAGGTGCTGGCGGAGGAGTTCAGTGTGGGACTCTACCACGGCAAGCGGCCGGCTGCCGACCGGAAGGAAGTCCAGAACCGATTCATGGCGGGCGAGCTCAAGGCAATTATCGCCACCAACGCCTTCGGACTCGGCATCGATAAGCAGGACCTGCGCTGGGTGATCCACTACCATTTTCCCGGCTCGATCGAAGCGTACTATCAGGAAGCCGGACGGGCTGGTCGGGATGGCCAGCCCGCGATCTGTCGAGTGTTGTACCGTGTGGAGGACAAGCGGATACAGTCGTACTTCCTGGGCGGCAAGTATCCAGAGGTGCAGGAGGCGGCGCAGGTCGCGCTGGCGCTCGAGAAGTATCCGCTCAAGACGCCGGTGCTGCTCGACGATATCGTCGGGATCACGAGCATTCCGTCTCGAAAAGCAAAGATCGTTTTCGCGCTGCTCAAGCGTCACGGACTCGTGCGCGAGCACCGGGGCGGAAAGTGGGAGAGGCTTGGCGACGATCTTTGCGCGGTGGATCTGAGCGCGGATCTTCAGGACTACGAGGAGCGACGCGCGATGGATCAGGAGAAGCTCCGCACGATGATCCAGTTCTGCCAGACGACGCAGTGCCGCACCCGCTACATCCTCGAGCACTTTGGCGAGGAGGTCGACGCCGAGTGGACCTGCCAGAACTGCGACGCGTGCGACGGTGCGGAGAATGTGGCGCTGATGGCAAGAGGGGCGTAATTCAACGTTGCAGTTGTGGCCGATCCCTCGTCTTTAGGCCATGCAAAACACACTGGCGATCAGGATCCTGCGAGGCTCGTTCTTCCTCATCCTCGCCCTGATCGCCTCATTCGCGCCGAAGCTGCTCGGGGCGCCGGAGAGTACCCAGGACACCGCAAACATCGCAACCGTTCTCGCGTTGTTCATGCAGGGCGTGATCTGGGCCAACATCATCATCAGCTACTACCTCGGTCGTTACATCGAGCTCCGCGCGGTGGACGGCAGCAGCATCACGACGTTCAAGGCGCTTGGCGCCGTCGCCCGCCTTACAATCTGGCTCATCCTTGGCTTTGCTGCGCTGTACGCACTCAACATTCCGATCAGGCCGTTGCTCACCGGGCTCGGAATCGGCGGACTCGCGATTGCGCTCGCGGTTCAGAACATCCTTGGCGACCTGTTCGCCGCTATCTCGATCGTCATCGACAAGCCGTTCGTAGTCGGCGACGCGATTTCAGTCGAGAACTATCGAGGCAAGGTTGAGCACATCGGCCTCAAGACCACCCGCGTGCGTAGCGAGTCGGGGGAGATGATCATCTTCTCCAACGGCGAGCTGTTGAAGAGCAAGATAAGGAACTATTCGCGGTAGGGGGAAGCGGGAAGAGGGAAGCGGGAAGAGGG
>DASWGL010000376.1:0-3859 GCA_036393735.1 Gemmatimonadaceae bacterium
CAGCGTCTCGGCGACAATTGGTTACAACGGCGGATCGCTAGCCATCGGGGGGTCGGATTTCACGATCACATTCCCGAAGGGCGCGCTAACGACGTCAACCTGGATCACGATCACTTCCGACGCGAGCGGTTATGTGTCTTACGACATGCAGCCGCATGGTCTTAAGTTCGCCAAACCTGTCATCGTCACTCAGGGTCTGAAGAATACCGCGGTTTATCTAACTCCTGCTGCCCTGAATGCGGCCGGCGCCTATTTCTCAAAGGATCTGTTGGATCTTAGCGGAACTCTCAAGGCCCTCGAAATCGAGACCACGTCGATCTACTCGGCTCCAAACTCGACGAACCTGGTGCCCGCGGTCGAAACCTGGCAGCTCAACCACTTTTCCCGTTACATGCTAGCCTCAGGCTGACAACAAACCGATTCAGAAAATCGTAATCGAACTGTCATGACTTTCCCTGAACCCGGTCGCTGCGCATGCAGAAATCCGATGATGTAGAGCGCGCCCGCCTGCTGGTAGAGAAGGCGCGGGTAGCGGAGCAGCATGAGGAGACTGCCAAAGCGATGGGTCTCTACGACGACGCGTTGGCCGAGTTCAGGGAAGACAGCCTCGATCCGTTTCTTCCAGAAGTTCTCCGATGGAAGGGAACGCTGTTGAGAGAGCGGGGGGAAACCGAAAGCGCGTACCGGTGCTACACGAAGAGCCTGGAGAAGGCGACGCTCATTGGGTCCGAGGGGGCGACAGCACACGCGCTGAACTGTCTGGGGACCATTTCTCAGCGACGAGGCGATCAGAAGGAGACCGAGCGACTGTACGCCCAGGCGTCGGAGTTCGCCGAGAGGGCCCGAGACTCCAGACTACTCGGCATGATCGAGCAGAACCGCGGCGTGCTGGCGAGCGTGCGCGGAGATTTCGGCAAGGCCGCCGCGTTCTATTCCCGGAGCCTCGGCGCATTCGAAATGGCGGGCGATGCGGAGCCCATGTCGTGGGTCCTGAATAACCTGGGAATACTTCACACCAAGATAAGAAACTTCGACGAAGCGCGCGGACACCTTGAGCGTGGACGCGCCATCGCGGTAAATCGAGGCGACGCTGTCGTCGAGAACGTAACTACGCTCAACCTTGCCGAAGTCTGGGTCGGACTCGGGCGGCTGGACACCGCGGATAAATACTGCGCAATGGCGCTGGAGCAGGCGCAACGGAGGGGCGATCATCTTTCCGCCGCCGGCTCGCTAAAGATTCGGGCGGCCATCGAGCGCCAGCGCGGCGCGCTGGACAAGAGCATCGCCACACTTCGCATCGCGATCTTCGAGGCGGAGGGTGCTGAGGATCGGCTGCTCCACGCCGAGATGCTTCGCGAGCTGGGCGAGATCTCGCGCGCCGTCGGCAATGCTGGAGCCGCGCGTTCAGCGTTTAGGGAAGCTGTCGATACGTATCAGTCGATCGGCGCCAACCAGGAAGTAGCCGAGGTCGAGGCCCAGCTCGGCTCTCTGCTCGGCTGACTGCGGTTGTACGCAACGGCGCCGACGCCCGTCGCGGGTGACTCGGTAGGTTCTTCCTCGTCTCCCTAGCGCTGGCCGGAGATTCCTGATTCGGGAAGCCGCGCGACAGGGCGCGCTCCGGGACCGTTGTAGCGCCGTCATGACCAACCGCAGGCCGACAGTCGAATTGAGGGCGGTGGAATCCTCCACCGTTAGAGACAGCATCGATCGCGCGAAACAAGCTGAGCGCGATGGACGCTGGGCCGATGCCTGCGCGGTGTACGAGAGTCTGGTGCGGGATCCCGGTACGTTGGCGACTACACGTCTCGCCGCCCTCAGATGGCTGGGTCGCGCCTATCTCGAGCAGGGCAATCGCGGAGCCGCGCTCGACGTCCTCGAAGCGGCGGTAACCTCCGCGGATATCGTCGGCTCCCCGCCGGCAGTCGCTCAGGCACTCAATGTCGTCGGGATAGTTTATCAGGTCGCGGGTGATCTGGACCAGGCGGCGACGATCTACGCAGCGGCGCGCGAGAAAGCGGAGCTCGCCGGCGACGGCGCACTCATGGCGATGATCGATCAGAATCTCGGAACCGTCGCCATGATTCGCGGTGACATACGCGGGGCTCTCGAGGCGTTTCGCCTGAGTCATCTCGGATATCAGACGCTGGGAATGCGCAATCACGAAGCGCAGGTGCTCAACAACATCGCTCTGGCTTATATGGAGCTTGGTGAGCTGTCCGACGCGGAAGTGGCCTACAACGAAGCCACTCGTGCGTTCGAGGAGGACGGCGATCACGCGCGCCAGCTCGATCTCGCTGTCAACAAGGTGCAGCTGTACATCGCCGGGCGTCGTTACGACGAAGCGCTGACACAATGCAACGAGCTGCTAGCGGTTGCAGCCGCCGAGACCGCGCCGTGGCGAGGTGAGGTATTCCGGCACCTCGGCGTCATCGCCCGGGAGCGCGGTGATTTTGCACAGGCTGCCGACAATCTGCTCAAGGCGGAACAGCATTCGCTGGAAAGCGGAGATCTCCTGCTGCGAGCGGATGTATCGGAGCAGCTCGCGGCGGTTTATTGGGCGCAGAAGCGGCATCGCGACATGCTCCAGCGCCTCAACGAGGCCCACTCGCTCTACTCCCAACTCAAGGCGCAGCATCGGGTCGCCCAGGTCGAGAAGAGAAATGGCGCGCTCGAGGCGCGCTTCCTGGAGATGGCGAAACAATGGGGTGATTCGATTGAAAGCAAGGACCGCTACACGCAGGGTCATTGCGAGCGCGTCGCGTTCTTCGCTTGCGTGCTTGCCGATAGTTCCGGCTTCAATTCGCGATCTCTGTTCTGGTTCCGGATCGGCGCGCTGCTTCACGACATCGGTAAGATCATCGTGCCGACGGAAGTCCTGAACAAACCGGGCAAGCTCACCGACGAGGAATGGGCGATCATGAAGCGCCACCCGGAAGCCGGGCTCGAGCTCGTCGCGGACATCGACTTTCCAGGCGACATCGGAGCGATCATCCGAAATCATCACGAGCGTTGGGATGGCGCTGGTTATCCCGACGGACTGAAGGGCGAGGAGATTCCGTTCGCGGCGCGCATCCTTTGCGTCGCGGACGTCTACGACGCACTGACGACGACCCGATCGTACCGGCCAGGACTAACCCATGCCCGCGCGGCGGAGATTATGAGGGCCTCGACCGGCCAGTTCGATCCGCAGCTCCTGGAAACCTTCCTCGTTTGGGCGGAAACAGCTGATATTCCCGGCCGTCCAACACCCCAGCGAATGGCGATTTTTGCGTCAGGCGTGGCTGAATGAATGCGAAGAAACCCCGATAAAGGAATGTTTCTTTTTGGAACGGAACGTTAGACCAAAACGGACCACTGGCGTGGTTCGGAATTCGTAACCCTTTGTGAATAGGGAGGTTAGTGGAGGGCACACGCTATGCCACGGTTGAGCTTGGATTACCTAAAGTCTCTTACCGAGGTGGTGCACGATGTTCAGTCACCGCGTGTTTCGATACCTCGGGCTGGCTTTGAGCGCCGCAGCTGTACTCTCTTGCGGCGACTACACCAGCTCAACCAGTCCAGTCCAAGCCAAAGTTCTCCCGCCGTCCCCGACTGTGGGGGCTTCCTTTTCCCGTTATATCCTCATTTCCGGCGCGTGGGTATGCGTCGAAGACTGTGCTATAAGCGGCAAGTAGGCGCGACCGTCGATTTAGGCTTCAACGGTCATCAACGAGGTGCAAGACATGAAAAATTCGACGGTCTGGAAGCATTATGACGCAGACTGATCCGGGGGAAGGCGCGCGTCAACCAAGAGAAGACGCGCGTCAACCAAGAGATGACGCGCGTAAACCGGGAGAAGGTGCGCGTCAACTTGTTGATC
>DASWGL010000377.1:0-4151 GCA_036393735.1 Gemmatimonadaceae bacterium
TGTGTGAATAGAATGGCGTCGACTCTGCTTACGCCCGCAGCAATCAGTTGAAGACGAAGCTCCGGCGGGGTATCGATGAGGATGTGCGTACCTCCATCCGTCTCGACCAGCGCGCCGACGCGACTTCGCTTGTCCCGGGGGTCCGTCGACCTGCACACTTCGCACGCGCATCCGATCTGCGGGATGCCAAAGCTGGTTCCTGTCCCCAGGAAGGTAAGCTTCAGACGATCTCCACCTTGAGCAAATTGGTGGTCCCGGGCAGGTCGAAAGGCACGCCGGCGGTGACGATGATGCGGTCTCCATTCGACGCCAGCTCTCTTTGTACTACGACGCTCTTTGTCTGCTCCATCATCTCGTCGTAGTCGGCGCAGTGCGGCACCAGTGCCGGCACCACACCCCATACGAGAGCGAGCTGCCGGTATGTGCGCGCCTCGTCGGTGAGTGCGAGGATTGGAACCGGAGGCCGCTTAGACGCGACGACGCGCGCTGAAAAGCCGCTCTTGGTGAAGACCACGACGAGAGGTGCGCCCAGCATGCCGACCGCCGCGACCGTCGCGGCGGCAATTGCGACTTCGGTGGTCACTACTCCATCGCCCTGCTCCGCGCCTGAGAAAGGCGCGACCGGTGGATGCGTCTCGATCTCCTTGATGATTCGCGTCATCGCCTCGACCGCGAGCCGCGGGTAAGCTCCGGCGGCGGTCTCGGCGGAAAGCATCACCGCGTCCGTTCCGTCCATGATCGCGTTCGCGACGTCGCTGGCTTCCGCGCGAGTGGGGCGCGGATGCTCGATCATCGACTCCAGCATCTGCGTCGCGGTGATGACCGGTCGCCCATACCTGTTCGCAAGGCGAATGATTCTCTTCTGCGCGCCCGGCACGGCTTCGAATGGGAGCTCGACTCCAAGATCACCGCGCGCGACCATCACTGCATCGCTGGCGCGGACGATGCCTTCGATGTTCTGGAGGGCGACATCCTTCTCGATCTTCGCGACGACCAGCAGCCACTTCGGAATCATTTTGCGCAACGACTCGATGTCCTCGGCGCGTCTCACGAAGCTGAGCGCGAGGTAATCCACCTCTTGCTTGACCGCGAAGCGAATGTCGGCCTCGTCCTTTTCCGTGATCGACGGAGCCGAGACCTGAACGCCCGGAAGGTTCAACCCCTTGTGGCTTTTCAGCTCTCCGCCGTTCAGGACGCGCGCTTTTACGCGCGCATTCGCAACGTCGAGAGCGACGAGCTCGAGCAACCCATCGTCGATGAGAATTCTGTCGCCGACGCGAACGTCGTGCGCGAGCTGGTCGTAGGTGACGGGAATCTCACCGTTCTTCTCCTCACCCTCGTGTACGAGCACGACGTCTTCGCCAACCCTGAGCGTTCTCGGCTTCGCGAGATCGCCGATCCTGATTCGCGGTCCCTGCAGGTCGCCCAGAATCGCGATCGGTTTTCCCGCTTCGTTCGCGAGTTGCCGGACCAACGCAATCGTCGCTACGTGCTGCTCGTGCGTCCCGTGGGAGAAATTCACGCGGGCGACGTTCATCCCGGCCTCGATCAGGCCGCGGATCGCGTCATCGGTCGAGGTCGAGGGCCCAAGCGTGCAGACGATCTTCGTGCGGGGAGTGTAGATGCCGGTCACTTCCCGCCAGGTGCGAGTGAGCCGATCTTCGCCTCGAGTCCGGCGATGAGCTCGTCGAAAGATTTCTGGAAGCTGGCAATTCCGTCGACCAGGAGCTTCTCGGTGACATCCTTCATCGATATTCCAACCGCCTCGATCTCCTTGAGCAGGCCTTCCGCCGCCGCGACTTTCTTATCGACTGTCTTCTCGACGACTCCGTGATCACGGAACGCCTCGATCGTGGCGGGCGGCATCGTGTCGACTGTGTCCGCGCCGACCAGCTCTTCGACGTACATCACGTCACGGTACTCGGGATTCTTGGTGCTCGTGCTCGCCCAGAGCGGCCGCTGCACACGCGCTCCCTGCTTCGCCAGCGCTTCCCAGCGCGGTCCGGCGAACTTCTGCCTGAACAACCGGTACGCGAGCTTTGCGTTCGCAATGGCAGCGCGGCCCTTGAGCATCTTGAGCCTTTCTTTCTCCGGCGGCGTAGCCTTGGCGATCAGCGCATCGAGACGCTTGTCGATTTCGGTGTCGACTCTGCTCACGAAGAAGCTGGCGACCGAGGCCAGCCCATCGATCGGCTGGTGCGCCTTGACGCGATCTTCGAGCCCGGCCATGTACGCCTCGATCACCCGCTCGTGCGCCTGGATCGCGAAGAGAAGCGTGATGTTGACATTGATCCCCTCGGCAATGAGACGGCGGACCGCAACGGCGCCTTCGGGTGTCCCGGGGACTTTCACCATCACGTTCGGACGATCGACCGTCTTCCAGAGACGTCGTGCCTCTTCGATTGTGGCATCGGCGGTGTGCGAGACTCCGGGTGACACTTCGATCGAGACGTAGCCGTCACCTCCGCGCGTCGAGCTGTAGACGGCCGCGAAATGGTCGCAAGCGTCGCGCACATCGGTCGTCTCGAGCAGCTCAAAGAGCTGCCACGTCGTAGGGCCTTTTTGCTCGGCCTCGATGATCTGGTCGTCGTAGGCGTTGCTCGACGCCAGTGCCTTCTGAAAAATTGTCGGATTCGACGTCATGCCGGTGAGCGCATCTTCGCTGATGCGGCGATCCAGCTCGCCATCGTGCAGTATCCTGCGATCGATGCTGTCAAGCCAGATCGATTGGCCGACGTCGTGAAGCTCTTGTAATCTGTTCTTGGCCATGAAATATCCCCCTCTCGAATTCTAACGATCCCGACGCCCGCGCGCCTCTCTCTGTAAGGGCGGCGAAAGATTTGCTTGACTCCCGATTGTGCAACCTCGTCGAATCTTCCTGCTCTCGCCCGCAAGCTCCAGCGGCAAGCGCGCCGCGCTCCTTTTCAACGACCAAGCCGACTTCGATCTCGCCAGAAGGGTCCGGACCGAGGAGGGGGCACCGCTGGGCGAGGTGTTCAGCTTCCTGAGCGGACTCTATTTCAGGGGCAAGCTGACTTACGCCCGGATGTTCGAAGACCCTCCGCCGCGTCGGGCCTCAGGGGTTCACCTCATCACATCGACGGATGGGATCTGCTCACCCGCGACAATGGTCACGCTCAAGGACCTGCAGCGCTTCGCGACCGTGCCGATCGACGCTGACGAGGAACGCTACAGGGTTCCGCTGGAGCGCGGCGCCCGGGAGCTGGCGGCCAAAATCGGGGCAAAGTGTGAGGTCGTTCTGCTCGGGAGCATTGCGACCGGCAAGTACGTGGACGTCCTGGAGCCAGTCTTCGGTGCACGGCTCCTCTTCCCGCGCGAGTTCCTAGGTCATGGCGACATGGCTCGCGGCGGAATGCTGCTGCAGCGCGCCACGTCGGGCATCGAGCTCACGTACATCCCGGTGTCCCATCCGGACCGACTCGGGACCCGGGCGACGAGGAAGGCGCGTCCCGGATTCGACGCGAGCCTTGACACGAATCCCTAGCGGCCGACCCGCCAATCCGTCGAAAGATCGGTGTTCCCCCACGCGAACTTGAGGACGCCGTGCGGAAAGGTTGTCGAGGGAGGATTCTCGATGGCGGGCACGAGCCAGAAGGTGAGGCTCTCCATGGGCTCCGCCAGCGAGCGCGATCGGAGATCGATGCGCGCGAAATCCTGGGTCGGATCGTAGTCGGTTCCCCATTGTAGGACCTGCTTGCTCACGACGAGCTTCCAGCCATTGCGTGTGGGGAGGGAGAAGAGCGTATAGATCCCCCGTGGGATGAAGGTGCCCCCGAGTGTCATGTCGACTTCGGTGCTGAGCTGGGTAGACATGTTGGCGCCGGTGCGCCAGACGCTGTCCCATGGAACCACGCCCGGCATCCCGATGACGCTACGACCACGCAAATGCGGCTGGCCGTAATCGATGGCGATTTTTGCGGGCCCCGCCAAATTCAGGGCACCGAACCATCCTCCTTCCTGCCTGTCCCAGCGGCTGTCAATGAGTACTGCCACGGACGCGCGGGTGCTCGCAGTAGCTCTGGGAATTCGTGGCGCTGGCTGGGCTGGCTGGGTGGCCGGCGCGGCCGGCGCGGCCGGCCTGGCTGGAATTGGTTGGCCCTGCGCGCCGAGATCAGCGGCGGCTAACACCA
>DASWGL010000378.1:0-2009 GCA_036393735.1 Gemmatimonadaceae bacterium
AGCCAGTCGCGACTGAAATGGACACCTTCGACTGATGTATCGGTGCTGACGACAAGGCGTTCGCCCGCCGGAACGTCGATCACCGCGGCGTCGTCGCCGATCCTCTGCGCGGCCTTTCCCCATTCGGCGAGAAGGATTCGAACGAGATCGAATTCCTTGCCGGGCCCGAGGTCGAGATTGCGGTCGTTCGTCGCCTTGTCAGGACTCATCGTGCGACGGCCGGCAGTTGGGCCAGCACCGGAAGCTCGGGTGATGGCTCGAGCTCGTTCCACGCGCGGGGGAGCGCGTAGAGCACATCCTCGAGTGTGGTACCCCGCACGTACTCGCAGAATTCCGCGGCGCGACCATGGACCCACGCAGCGCAACAGCCGGCGACGGTCGCATTCTGGGTGTGCGCCAGTACGGTGCCGGCGATACCGTCCAGAAGATCGCCGCTGCCGCCGGTTCCCAGCGCGGCGGTTCCCCTGGCGATCACATAACGATCGCCCTCGGGAGTGAAAACCACGGTGGGGGTTCCTTTGAGGAGAACCGTGGCGCCAAGCACGCGCGCGAGATCAAGACCGATATCGAACCTGTTCGCGAGAACTGATTCCACATCGATACCGGCGATTCTCGCGAACTCCGCGACGTGAGGCGTGATGAGGGCCGATCTTCCCTCGAGCAGCGCTGCCAGGGATTTCCCATCCCCGTCGAACACGTTGAGCGCGTCGGCATCGAGCAAGGCCGGAAGCTTCGAGCTGCGGAGAATCTGCTCGACGAGCGCTCGGGCGTCGTTGGATTTACCGAGCCCCGGTCCGATCACTACGGCATCGGCCCACTTCGAGATCTCGGCGCTGATCTGGGTTTCGCTCGATGGCCATTCGGAGATCAGTGCCGAGGGTACCGCAGCCAGAACAGGGCTGACGTTTTCCGGCGCCACGAGAACCCGCACCAGGCCAATTCCACTTCTCAGCGCACCGCGTGAGGCGAGGACGATCGCCCCTGGCATTCCCTTCCCGCCCCCGACCACGGCGAGGTGCTTTCTGGTTCCTTTGTGCGCGTCGAACCGAATCGGCGGAATGCGCGACCGCACCCACTCGCCGTCGACGAGAATCGGCAAAGACACCTCGGCCTTCGCCGGCTTGGCTGGAGCTGACGGTTCATCGAGCCCGATATCGAGCACGACGATCTCTCCGCAGCAATCTCTCGCCAACAGCAGCCCGCGCTTTGCCCCGCCGAAGCTGAGAGTGACATCAGCCACGACGCACGACGAATGCTGGCCCGTCGTCGCATCGAGCCCACTCGGGACGTCGAGCGCGGTGACCGGTGCGCCTCGTCCGTGCAGCCCATTGATCGTGGAAATTGCCTCGCCGACTTTGCCGCGCGGCTCTCCCTCAAAGCCGGTGCCGAGCAGCGCATCGATCACAACGACCGCGTCGTCATCGACTGAATCCGCGACTCTCACAGAGTCGATCGCCGCTTGTCTCTCCGCTACCGCGTCGGGGGATTTGTCTGGCGTGGCCTTCCCCGTTTCGATGACCGTGACCTCTACGCCGGATTGGGCGAGGGTGCCGGCGACAACCCAGCCGTCACCTCCATTGTTGCCCGGACCCGCAAAAACGACCGCGCCGTTCCTGAGCCGCTCAGAATAGCGGCGCGAGATCTCTGCTGCCGCGGCAGTACCGGCACGCCGCATCAACACGCGTGAAGGAGTTCCTCTTTCAATGGTTGCCCGATCGCGCTCCGCTGATTCCCTGGCGCTGACCACCCACGCGGGCATTGGTCGGAAGTTGGCTACTTAAGCCTGTTGCGCGCAGTTCCAGGGGTAGTCGCGCTCGAATGCCAGATCGAAGTCGAATACGTCCACGAACTCGTCGCGCGTGTCCTGCGGCTGGCTGAGAAGGAATCCCAATTCGACGAGCGTGAACACGATGTCGCCGATATCCGCGGTGGAGGAGATTCCCCAGTGCTCCAGGACCACTCGGGCCATGAGCCCGTACCGCTCGAGCGCGAGATCGCGGCTGGCGCGC
>DASWGL010000379.1:0-7313 GCA_036393735.1 Gemmatimonadaceae bacterium
GATACAACTCCTGCTTATCCGGGTACCTACGGAATCGTGCGCGACCTAAAGACCGGACAGATCGTGATCAGAGGTCCGGGAGGTGGCGGGTGCGACTGCGACGAAGATTTCAACCATGCGCGCTGGTTCGCGCCTGACAGCTTCGAGGTCGCTGTCGCGCACACCAACACCGGTGGCGGTTGGCAGCGGCTGTCCGGCGTGGCGTCCGCGCGCCGCATTCACGTGGACACGCTCAGCGACGAGCCGGACTGGCATTGAAAGATCCCAAGCGCGCTTTCCTCCGACACACTCTTGCCACCATCGCCTATCGCGCGGCCAAGGTCGAGCGTTTTGCGCCGCCCGGGTTTGGAAATTTTCAGCTCGGAAAGGCCGCTCGCACTCCGGTTCAGATCGTCGCGCATATGGCCGATCTATTCGACTGGGCGCTGCGTATGGCGCAAGGGAATTCCGACTGGGTACAATCCAAGCCGCAGGCGTGGAGAAAGGAAGTCGAGCGGTTCCACGCTTCGCTTCTGGAATTCGACAGGTACTTGGCTTCTGATGAACCCCTGGGCACGACCGCCGAGGAGTTGTTTCAGGGTCCGATTTCAGATGCGCTGACGCACATCGGTCAGATCGCGATCCTGCGGAGGCAGGACAATTCGCCGGTGCGCTCGGAGGTATATGCCCGGGCGGACATCTCTCCCGGCCGTGTAGGATCGGAACAACCGAAGAGTCCGTTCGAGTTCGACAGTCCGACAATACCGAAGACGGCCGACTAATGCATCTTATCGTTAAGGCTCGTGTAACCTGCTCATCCCTGAATTCGTAGAGATTCCTATGTTGATATCGGTTCAGGCATCCACACGTCCGAGCCCCCCGCCAGGGGTCGGTCCCGGGGCTCAGGGACCCCCGACGACAACTCCCTCGCCGATCACGATTAGTCTGGGGCCTCCGGGCTCCGAAGTGATTACGATTCCCGCGCCGCGGACTGCTAGGGACATCGACGCGCTCAAGGCGCGTCGCGAGGAACTTTCGAACCAGCTCCAATCGGTTGATTCACGGCGCTCGAAGTTGATCAGCCAGCTGAAGCAAACCTCGGATCCTACTGCGATCAAAGGATTGGAGGCTCGGCTCTCGCAGCTCGATGCGCGACAGCTACAGCTGGAATCTGATATTCAGCAGACCGGGCAACAGCTTACGAGTCCGGCAGCGGGATTATTAGGGACCACCGCGACCCCACCGGTTTTCGCCGGCCTTGGGCAGAAGGAAGTCATGACGCTCTCGGTGCTCTCGATCCTTTTCATTTTCTTTCCGTTGTCGTTCGGTGCCGCTCGCGCAATGTGGAAGAGGTCCGGCAGACCCGCCCCGCCGCCGGCTGTATTTACCGAGAGCGCCCAGAGGCTGGAAAGATTGGAAGCATCGGTCGACGCGATCGCAATCGAGATAGAGCGGATATCGGAGGGCCAGCGCTTCGTCACCAAGCTTCTCTCCGAAGGCCAGCCGGCGCCAATGCTCGGCGCCGGCCAGCGTACTCCGGAGACCATCCGCGGGAGCTAGCCCGCGGCGGAAGCAGGTTTCGGGTTGGCGTCGCTCAGCGTCTGCTGCCTAAGCGCCGCGGCGCCCATCATGCCGCCGAGTCCCATCGACTCTACCACGTTGCTCGGCACCACCATCAGCGCGCCCTTTTCCTTGAGTCCTTCGTACAGGATGTTCATCGCGCGCAGGTGAAGCGCCGTCGGATTGTTCTCGTACGACTTCGCAGCCTCGAAGAACAGTTGCGCGATCTCCACTTCTGCCTGTCCGAGGATGATGCGCGCCGACTTTTCGCGCGACGCCTGCGCTTCGCGGGACATTGCGTCCTGGAGCGAAGCCGGGATTACAATGTCGCGCATTTCTACTGATTGTACCGTGACGCCCCAGGGATTTGATCGCTGATCGATCAGGGCCTGCAGCTCCGCCTCGATCCGCTCGCGTCCACGCAGTAGATCGCTAAGCGACGTGCGACCGATGATGTCGCGCAGGCCGGTCTGGGAAGCCCAGCTGACGGCTTGAGCGTAGTCCTGAACTTCGAGTGCGGCCTTCTCGGAATCGTGAACCATCCAGAAGAGAACCGCGTCGACGTTCACCGGTACCGTGTCAGACGTGAGCGTCTCCTCGGCGGCGAAGCTCGTCGTGATCACGCGCTGGTCGATGTAGATCGAGATGGTCTCGACGAACGGAACGATCCAGAAGAGGCCCGGGCCACGCAGTCCCGTATATTTGCCGAGGTGCAGCACGACGGCCCTCTCCCATTGCTTGGCGATCTTGGGCGATTGCGAGAGGAGAACCCCGCCCAGAAAGATTATGAGCCAGACCGGATTCTGAGTGGCGGCCATCATGGGGAACGCGATAAGGATGGAGACGAGCAGAATGAAAACTGATACCACATTGGCACGACTCTGCGACCGTGAAGCCCGCGCGGCGCGGCGTGCTGCGAGAACTTCGTCCATTGCCGGCATTTATTTTTTCTCCTCGTGTCTGAGCTGAGTGATTAGCTCGGATAAAGTGAATCCCAACAGCGCGGCATCGCCAACGAAGCGTCGGATCAGCTCGCGCAGCTCCCGCTCACGGTGCGCTCGCGCCGCGTGTGGCGACGGAGATTCCCGAACGAAAGTGCCCACTCCACGTCGTGTCTCCAGAATTCCATCGCGCTCGAGCTGGGCGTAGACCCTGGCGACTGTGTTCGCGTTCACGGCGAGGTCCACGGCGAGCTGTCGAACCGTCGGCAGCTGCGCCCCCTGCTCTAACTCCCCTGTCGCGATCGCCGCTCTGATGGACCGGTCCAGCTGAGCGTAGATCGGCGTGGGGCTGGTTGAATCGATGCTGAAAGTAGGCATTGTCTGCTTGTACTATCACATTAGGACAATACGCGGGCAAGGGGGGAAGGGTTTCAGTGGCAGTTCCGGGGTTAACTACAACTGAACGGGTGCCAGCGGTCAGTGGGGTGGATGCCAGTCTACTAGTTCACTACGCCCCGACTTATCTCGCCCGGAATCAGGGCACAAGGTGACTGCCACTGCCCATAGCGCCACTGAGGCAAGTCAGGGCGTCGTGAACTAATCCCTCGGAACTACGCTACTGACGTCTGGCACCCGTTCAGTTGCAGTTGCAGTTGCCCTTACCGACTATGGGTGTACATCAGATCAACAATCTCATCGTACATCCGATCTGCCTGATCGCCGCCAGTACGGATCGCCCCCGTCGCGCAGTGCTTGAGATGGTTTCGCATCAGCTCACGCCCCACCCCGCGAAGCGCCTCCTGAACCGAGGATATCTGCGTGAGGATGTCGGCGCAGTACCGGTCCTCGACAACCATCTTCTGCAGTCCCCGAACCTGGCCCTCGATACGCCGGAGGCGTTTCAGGTTTCGGGATTTCACTTCCGGATCGACGCCGATCGCTTTTCGCGAGCCTGCCGACGCATCGCGAACCGCGCAGCCGCACTCCGCGCCGTCCGCCGCGGCGATCTTATCGACTCCCTTCGCCTTCGTGCTCATTTGATCTCCTCGTTCTCTCAGGGCAGGCGGACGTTGCGCAGGCGCAGACTGTTCGTGACGACGCTCACCGAGCTCAGCGCCATCGCGGCGCTGGCGATGATCGGACTCAGCATCAGCCCTGTCACCGGGTAGAGCACGCCGGCGGCAATCGGTATCCCAATCACGTTGTAAACGAACGCCCAGAACAGATTCTGTTTCATCGTCACCATCGTCTGGCGCGAGAGCGAGATCACGGTCGGAACTCCGCGCAGATCGCTCCGCATGAGAGCAATGTCGCTCGCTTCGATGGCGATGTCCGTTCCCTTTGGCATCGAGACACCGACATCCGACTGTGCGAGCGCCGGCGCATCGTTGATTCCGTCGCCGACCATCGCCACTACCCTGCCCTTTTTCTGCAGGGCGCGAACTTCCATCACCTTGTCCTGCGGCAGCACCTCCGCGACTACCCGCTCGATTCCGGCCGCCCTCGCCACCTGCTCGGCGGTCGATTGCCTGTCTCCCGAAAGGAGCAGCACATCTATACCCATATTTCCGAGCCTTTCGACCGCCTCGCGCGATGTGGGTCGGATGGCATCAGTGACGACGATGATCGCTGCAAGCCGGCCGTCAATCGCAACGAAGAGCTCGCTAGCGCCAGGAATGGATCGCGCGGCGCCCGACTTTCCCGCCGCGTCCGTCAGGTCGAGCTCCAGCTCGCGCATCAGCTGTGCATTGCCCACCGCGACTTTGTGGCCGGCAACCGCTCCAGTCACTCCACTCCCTGTGTGTGACTGAAAGTCGCTGACGGGCTCGAAGTGAACGCCGCGCTCGCCCGCCACGCGCACGATCGCGGCTGCGACTGGATGCTCCGAATGCCTCTCGAGCGACGCGGCGGCGGCGAGAGCCTCGTTCTCCTCTATCGAACCAATCGCAATGACGCGTCCCACGGAAGGAGTTCCTTCGGTGACGGTTCCGGTTTTGTCCAGCACCACTGTGTTCACGTCGCCCGCGCGCTGGAGGATCTCGCCACCTTTGATCAGCAGCCCGAGCTCGGCGCCGCGGCCAGTCGCAACCATCACCGCGGTGGGTACCGCGAGTCCCATCGCGCAGGGACACGCGATGATGAGCACGGAAACGGCAGCTGCGATCGCGCGAGGTAATGCGGCGGTGTCGGCGAGAAAGTACCAGGCGAGAAACGTCACGATCGCGATTGACACAACCACCGGGACGAACACGGCGCTGACTCTGTCGGCCAGGCGCTGAATGGGAGCACGGGAGCTCTGAGCGTCCCGCATCAGCTTCACTATGCGCGCGAGAACGCTGTCCGCGCCGACGCTCGTCGCCCGATACCTGAATGCGCCAGTCGTGTTGAGAGTCCCGCCCACGACCTTTCCACCAACCATCTTCACCACAGGCAGCGGCTCACCCGTCAGCATCGACTCATCGACCTCGCTCGCTCCATCGATGATCGTCCCATCGACCGGGATTCGCTCCCCGGGTCGAACCACGACGATATCGCCTGACACAACCTGGGACAGGGGCCTGTCGATCCAGGCGGTTCCCCTCTCCACTCGCGCAGTCGGCGGCAGGAGTGTGACCAGCTTCCTCAGTGACTCTGAAGTCTTGCGCCGCGCTCGAGCTTCGATCGCTCGGCCGGCGAGGACGAGCCCGATGATGAATATCACCGCCTCGTAGTAGACGTCCGGCGCGATCCCGTTTCGCGCGAAGAGACTCGGAGCCACGGTCGCTATCAGTGAGTATACGAAGGCGGAGCCGGTGCCGAGCGCGACCAGCGTGTTCATGTCTGCCGAGCGGTGGCGAATGGCTCTCCAGGCGCGGCGATAGATGTCGCGTCCGGCCCATACGAGAATTCCGCTCGTGAGCAGCAGCAGGACGTAATTGACGATCGCGTTCCCCATCAGAAGCATGGAGAACAGCATTGCGAGCACTCCAGCTAGAACACTGATGGTCGCTTTGACCGCGAGCACGCGCGCCTCGCGCACCTCCGATTCCTCGCGCGCTGTATCTGCGCTGAGCGGACGCTCTTCCGCGGCAGGCAGCTCGGCGTCGTAACCGGTCGCGCGGACCGCTTCGATCAAGTCCCTCGGGGTAACTGCTGCCGGGTCGTAGCTCACGGCGGCACTCCTCGTGACCAGATTGACCGACGCGTCTATCACGCCAGGCTCAGCCGAGAGCGCGCGCTGCACCCGCGCCTGGCACGCCGCGCAGGTCATCCCCGTCACGGGAAACGAGATCGAGTTTTCCTTCTCAGCTACGAGCCGTGCTGTCACTTGGTCATCCCCCAGGATACCAAATCAATATACCCCCCACCCCTATGTCAAGTCATTCACCCGGAGGGGCGGCGACCGACAACGCGGCAAAGATCGCGATGTCGTTGCCTCGTCCTAAGCGCCGCCGATGCGAAGCTGTAGCCCCGACGGCTTAACCGATCGGGAGCATATCTCTTGCGTTGCGAGGAGCTGGAAGCTCGCTGTGCTCTTCTAAGAGGGTGGAATGGCAATATCGCAGGAATCGGTTGCCGAAAACGCGGATCTTCAGTTCGAGAATTGCACACTGGCCAGGGCACTTGCCGACAGGATGCGCTCCAGCAGTGAGGATCTGACTCGGCGGTGGGTCGATCGAATCAGCGCCCGAGTCAGACTCGATCCCAATCGCGTCTTCCCTACCGACGCACTTCTCGACCACATGCCGATGCTCATCCTCGGCATCGCCGACTATATCGAGAACCCCGAGAGACTGATTCTATCGGAAGTGCCTGTCGTCGCCAAAGCGATGGAGCTGGGAGAGCTTCGGTTTTCGCAGGGATTCGACGAGTACGAGCTGCTGAAAGAGTACGAGATCTTTGGCGGGATTCTCTTCTCGTTTCTGTCTCGCGTCGTCGACGGAATCGAGGAGCCGTGCAGCAGAGGCGAGCTCCTGGCATGCGCGCACCGCCTCTTTCTGGCCGTAGCTCTCATCGAGCAGGCGACATTGACGCACTACCTGAGTCTGGTCAAGGAACGGCTGAGCGAGCGCGACCAGCGACTTCGCGGTTTCAACCGCGCCCTCAGCCATGAGCTGAGGAATCTGATCGGGACGATCTCCGGGGCGGCGGAGATTCTGGAGTTGGGTACGGTCTCGGCAGAACAGCAACGGACCATGACTTCGATGATTCTGCGCAACAGCACGAACATGAAGGTGACGCTCGAGAACCTGGTCGAGCTTTCACGGTTGGACGAGGATGCGCGCCAGTCGCGCCACATTGCCCTTCGCAGTGCAGCGATGGAAGTGGCGCGGCAGCTCCGCGAGTCGGCGCGCGCTCACGGTGTCGAGATCAGACTCCCGGCTGATTTACCGTCGATCGATGTTAGCGCTGCGGCGTTCGAGCTGTGCCTGTCGAACCTTCTGGCGAACGCGATAAAATACTCCGACCCCGCCAAGGACAAGCGGTGGGTCGAGGTTCGCGCTCATATCGCCGCGCCCGATGATGGCGGCCCGTCAGAGACGGTGGTGGAGGTGCGCGACAACGGACTCGGTGTTCCCGAAGCAAAACGGTCCGAGCTATTCAAGCGCTTTTTCCGCGCGCACGAGGACAGCAACGTAGCGATCGAGGGAACGGGACTCGGCCTTAGCATCGTACGCGATACCGCCACCTCGCTTGGAGGGAGGGCCTGGGCTGATTTTCGGGCAGATGGGACCTCTTTCTTCTTCACGATGCCAAGCCGCCGGTCCGAGGATGGGGTGGCGGCTGCGACCATCGCTGTTCCGGTAGCGCCGGCTACCGGATGGGGCGATCGAACCGCAGGGGATTCGGCAC
>DASWGL010000380.1:0-2273 GCA_036393735.1 Gemmatimonadaceae bacterium
TTGATGTAGCCGCGGGTGTAGAGGACAGCGCCAGCGTTTCTGCGCTCGACTGCAACTTTCAATTCCTCACTCATGATTCTTCTTCTCGAACTTCACCATGTGGATGGTGGTTCCTTCGTCACTCGTCGTAATGTCCACTTCATCCATGTGCGCTTCGATAATCTGCAATCCCCAGCCGCGCTTGTGCGCGGCCCCGAGTTTCTGCCGGCGGTGCCGGGCCTCGGAAACATCGAAGCCACGGCCGTGATCGGTGATCCAGACGTCGACGCGAGGATTGCCGTCGCCCGATGAAGTGCCGACGAATCTTAAGTACATGCGCCCATCGGCGCAACCGGAGTGCTCGCGAGCGTTGATGCAGGCCTCGATGATCGCGTGCGTCATCTCGTCCACGCGCTCCGAGCTCATCCCCAACTCCCGGGCGAGATTTGCAGCTGCACGCGCCGCGGCAATCTCGATGTCCGGAACCATCGGGAGCGTGAGCTCCATCTGCCGCTCGGCGGTGGTCGTCATCTAGGGGAGATCCTTCTGATCAGAAGGCGAGGAACAACGCAGTCGCGGTCTTGATCCAGTTCGGGATCCCGCCGAGTTGCTCGAGGGCGAAGAGCGCCAGCGTGTTGGCGGCCAGCGTGGCAGGCAGAAGATAGGAAGTGGTGGAGAGCGCCGATTCCACTTTGGTGCGTGCTTGAGCCAGGTTGTTCATTGGTTTCCCCCTCAGTTCTCGGGGTCCATCTTGAGCAACCGAGACGCCACCCGTGCCCGGGCCGCAACATTCGTCTCAACACGCTGATAATGAATCGTTTATACGAGGAAGGCAAGATTTGAGACAGAGTCTGAGAGCGTGGCATTCTGGGACATCGCGCCGAATCCCGTTAGATTCGATGGCGCAAGCTATTGAGTTATGAGTGATTTATCAATGAATGTTCCATTTGTCCTCATCAGTGACAGAATGGGACAAATCCTTACGGCGGTAGAGTGTCTTCCGGTCAATCCCCAAAATCTTCGCCGCTTTCGAGATATTGCCCCGCGTCTGCGCCAGCACACGCGCGATGTAACGCGCCTCGAGATCCTGCAGAGTCGGCAGATCGTCCGGCAATGCGCCGCCGGCGTTCGCTGCCGCGCCTTCCGGCAGCACGAGATCGCCCGGATCGATCACCGGATCGACAGTCAGCGCGAGAGCTCCCTCGATCAGATTCTCGAGCTCGCGCACATTGCCTGGAAATGGATAGCGCATCACCTTCTGCAACGCCTCCTGCGTGATGCGCACGTCCGTGAGACCTTCGCGCTTGCCGTATTTGTCGAGGAAGAATCGCACGAGCTTGGGGATGTCCTCCTTGCGATCGCGGAGCGGCGGCAGCACGATCTCGACGACCTTCAATCGGTAGTAGAGATCCTGACGGAACTCGCTGCGCTCGATCATGTCCTCGAGCCCGCGGTGCGTCGCGGAGAGAATGCGCACATCGATGGGGATGCGACGGCGTCCGCCGAGTTTCTCGACTTCGCGCTCCTGGAGCACGCGCAGAAGCTTCGCCTGCAGCGCGAGCGGAATGTCGCCCACCTCGTCGAGGAAGACAGTTCCACCTTTTGCCAGCTCGAACTTTCCCGGTCGCGCTTCGACACCGGTGGCAACGCCGCGCTCGATACCGAACAGCTCCGACTCCAGCAGCGTCTCTGGCAGCGCGGCGCAGTTGATGGCGACGAACGGCCCGTCCTTGCGCGGCGAGTTCCCGTGAATCAGCCGCGCCACCATTTCTTTTCCCGTTCCGGACTCGCCGCGGATCAGCACGTTCGCCTGGCTGTCGGCGACGCGCGCCACGAGATCGATCACGCGCTGCATCTTCGGCGAGTCACCCACCATCAACCGGTCGTTGTAGTCGCGGACCATCCGCTGCTTGAGCGAACGGTTCTCGTCCTGGAGCGTCGCCCGCATCAGGTCGAGCTTGTGGAAGCGCCGCGTGTTGTCGATCGCCGCCGCACCGATTGCGGCGAGCGATGACAGAAACCGCAGGTCGTCGTCGTCGAACGTGCCGCTCTTCGCGCCACGCTCTTCCTTTCCGCCGACTCCGATCAATCCGATGACCGTGTCTCCCGCGACCATCGGCGCCAGCAGAAGATGACCACCCTCGGGATCGACGATGCGCGGAGCCGTGACGGACAACGCCTCTCGCGATGTCAGGACCTGCTTCACCACCGATTGCGCGAACAGCGCTTCGGCATCCGCATCGAAACCGAGAGCGAAGAAGTGCTGCACGTTCATCTTCTCGTCGAGCGACGCG
>DASWGL010000381.1:0-3031 GCA_036393735.1 Gemmatimonadaceae bacterium
GACCGTCGTCCGCAACGTCAACATTCTGACCGCGGCCGGACCCCTCATCAGGAACGGCGCGATTCTCCTGCAGAACGGCAAGATCGCCGCGGTAGGCGCGACAGTCGACGCGCCGGCCGATGCGCTCGTAATCGACGGCGCAGGCAAGTACGTCACTCCAGGTATTGTCGACGACCACTCCCACCTTGGAGTGTACGCAGCACCAGGCGGCAATGCGCTGAGCGACGGCAACGAAGCCACCAATCCCGCCACCCCGCAGGTGTGGGCGGAACATTCAGTGTGGCCGCAAGACCCGCAGTTCCCCCGCAATCTCGCTGGTGGCGTGACGACGCTGCAGGTGCTTCCGGGCTCGGCGAATCTCATCGGCGGTCGTAGCGCTATTCTGAAAGTCGTCCCGGGACGCACGGTACAGGCGATGAAGTTCCCGGGCGCGAAATACGGACTCAAGATGGCGTGTGGCGAGAATCCCAAACGGGTCTATGGGGGACGCGGCGGACCGTCAACACGGATGGGCAACGTCGCCGGCTACCGTGCTGCCTGGATCAAAGCGGTGGACTACCGCCGCAAGTGGGACAAGTGGAACGCCGATCATAAGGGAGACCCACCGGCGCGCGACCTCGGCAACGAGACTCTCGCCGAAGTGCTCCGCGGCAACATTCTCGTCCACAATCACTGCTACCGCGCCGACGAGATGGCGCAGATGATCGATATCGCGCACGAGTTCGGATACCAGATCCGCTCGTTCCACCACGGAGTGGAGGCGTACAAGATCGCGGACCTTCTCGCCAAGGAAGGCATCGCTGGCTCACTCTGGGCCGACTGGGGCAGCTTCAAGATGGAAGCGCTCGACGCGGTGAAGGCGAACATGGCGCTGGTTGATCACGCCGGCGCGCGAGTGATCGTCCATTCCGACGATCCGTCCGGCTCGCAGCGATTGAATCAGGAAGCGGCAAAGGCGATGGAGGCGGGAGCGGAAATCGGGATCCCCGTGAGTGAGGAGCAGGCAATCAAGTGGCTCACGATCAATCCCGCGTGGGCGCTTGGCCTCGACGAGAAGATCGGCTCGCTCGAAAAGGGCAAGAATGCCGATGTCGTCCTCTGGACGGGCGATCCGTTCAGCGTCTACTCGAAAGCGGAGAAGGTGTGGATCGACGGCGCCCTGCTGTACGATCGTCTCGACCCGTCCGAGCAGTGGCGCACTGACTTCGAGCTCGGCTTCGTACCGTTCAACCGGAACTAATCGATGATCTCATACAGGCTCAATTCGCGTGTCGTCGCTTTTGTTTTGGCGGCAATGCTGGCAATGCCCGCCGCGGCGCAAACGATCGCCATCACGGGTGGAAAGGTATACCCGGTAAGCGGGCCACTGATTGAAAACGGAACGGTCATAATCGCCAACGGCAAGATTGTCGCTGTCGGCGCGAACGTGCCGATCCCGGCGGGCGCACAGCGCATCGACGCGACGGGTAAGATCGTGACCCCTGGCTTCGTGGACGCGTCGACGCAGCTCGGCGTTCAGGAAGTCGCAGCCGTGAACGACACGCGCGACATGAGCGCCCGGGGCAAGGACAACATCGCGGCCGCCTTCACCGTCTGGGAGGGCCTGAACCCCAATTCGGTGCTGCTGGCACCAGCGCGCAAGGAAGGCATCACCAGCTTCGTCGTCGTTCCAACTGGCGGTCTCGTATCGGGTCAAGCGGCGCTGGTCGACGTCGTCCCGGGAACGACGACCGACATGATCATCAGATCTCCGGTCGCGATGGTCGCCGAGGTCGGCGATCCGCAGTCGGCGGGATTAGGTTCTCGCGGAGAGCTGATTGTGAAGCTGCGCGAGCTCCTGGAGGATACGAAATTCTTCCAGACCCACCGTGACGCGTTTGATCGCGCTCAGACGCGGCCATTCACGGCAAGCCGCCTCGACCTGCAGGCGATGATTCCAGTGGTGGAGGGCAAGCTTCCCCTGCTCATCACGGTCAATCGCGCTTCAGACATCGATGCGGCGATCCGCCTCGCCCGCGACTACAACGTCAAGCTGATGATCACCAGCGGCGCGGAAGCGTGGATGATGGCCGACAAGCTTGCCGCCGCGCACATTCCGGTTCTAACCGGGGCGATGAACAACATTCCGGACGGGTTCGCGTCGCTCGGCCAGCGCCAGGAAAACGCTGGTCTGCTGCGCAAGGCTGGAGTGCAGGTCGCTCTAATCGGAAATGCCGGAGGCGGTGACGAAGAAGCATTCAACGTTCGCAACCTGAAGCAGGAAGCGGGCAACGCCGTCTCTTACGGAATGACGTGGGACGATGCGCTACGCGCAGTAACGCTCGCGCCCGCGGAATTCTTCGGAGCGGCGGATCGAGTTGGCTCGCTGCAACCTGGCCGCGAGGCCAACGTCGTCGTCTGGAGCGGCGATCCGTTCGAGTTCACGACGCGGGCCGAGCACGTTTTTGTACGCGGTCGCGAGTACAACGAGAAGACGAGGCAGGATCTGCTGATCGAACGCTACAGGAATCTGCCGAACACGCATAACGCTCCGCCTCCGCGGTGAGAGCGAATCGCCACAACAAAAAGGGCTCCCGCCAACAACGGGAGCCCTTTTCGCGTCAGCCGTTGTTAACTCGGAGAGCCCGGGTAGCTGTCGCTCGTGTCAGCGCTGCCGGACGCGCTGCTCGCCGATCCGCGCGCCGTAGATGCCTGCTGGCGCCTCAGCTCGATCTCGGCTTCGAGTCGGGCTGCGTCGGTGTCGTGAGTCTCGAGCGTCGCTTTGAGGCGATCATAGGTGGCAGCATCGAGATCTCCGCCGCTCTTTTTCGACCGGTAGACAGCGTAGCCGAGCGCCTGCGCGGCCTTGTCTGCCAACTGTCGGGTGCGGAAGGCCTCGAGTCTGGTCTTTCCGTCGTCGAACGCGTCCTGCGCCACTTTCCCGGCGCGGTCGAGTTCCTGTTTTAGTCTATCGAGGAGGGCCATTGTCGTCGTCTCGCCTAAAAGGATCCTGCACTTAATCTTACGCAAATCTGCAGCCCGCGGTTTCTGT
>DASWGL010000382.1:0-2664 GCA_036393735.1 Gemmatimonadaceae bacterium
TCCACTTGCCGTGGAGCTTGTAGCCCTTGAGCTCGAACAGGAGCTTCCCCTTCTCCAATCCTTCGCGCCACGGCTCGAGCGGTACCCACTCTCCCCGGTCCCACACGATCACACCGCCGGCGCCGTAGTTGCCCGCTGGTATCACGCCCTCGAAGTCGCCGTACTCGAGCGGATGGTCCTCGACCTTCACGGCGAGACGCTTCTCTGCCTGGTCGTACGACGGCCCTTTTGGCACCGCCCACGATCGTAGTACTCCGTCCATCTCCAATCGCAGATCGAAGTGTAGATTTCGTGCTGCATGCTTGTGCACGACAAAGAGGTTTCCGGGAACGGGCGAGACCGACCCGAACGGCTCCGGCGTCCGATCGGGAGACCGCTTGGCGCGGTAGCTACTCAGGCTGTCGCTCGGCTCGGCCGAGTTACCTCTTGCGGTCATCCGTGCCCTGCGTAAGGATTGGGATGTTGGTGTTATCCACGTAGGAAATGTTTGTGACGCTTACCATAATAAGCCACGGTACTGCGCGCGCCTACCTTTTTCAGTAATTACCCATGCCCGCACGTTCAATCGCCACAGCCACCATCTCGTTCGGCCTCGTTTCGGTACCCGTCAGCATTTATTCCGCGTCGGAATCCAAGGCGAGCGTCTCGTTCAACATGCTGCACAAAAAGTGCGGCACGCGCCTGAAGCAGCAGTACATCTGCCCCAAAGACAACAACGAGGTCGTGACGCGCGACGACACTGTGAAAGGATACGAGTTCGCCAAGGATCAGTATGTCGTCCTGACGGCTGAGGAGCTCAAGGCGCTCGAGGAAAAGGCGACAAGCACCATCGACGTCCTGGAATTCGTTCCCCTCGAGACGGTCGATCGCGAGTACATGGAAAAGGTCTACTACCTCGGCCCCGACAAGGGCGGCGATCGCGCGTACCGGTTGCTCGCCGCGGCGCTAAAGGAAACCGGACGTGCAGCCCTCGGCCAATACGCAGCCCGCGGTCAGCAGCATCTCGTGCTTCTGCGTCCCCTCAACGGAGTGCTCGTAATGGAGCAGCTCCACTACGCCGACGAAGTCCGGCCGACGACCGAGGTCACCATCCCGCCGGGAGAGGTAAAGGACGCCGAGCTCAAGCTCGCGAAGCAGCTGATCGATCAGACGTCGAATGAGGCGTTCGAGCCCAACAAGTACAAAGACACCGTTCGCGAGCGCGTGCTGGAGACCATTCAGCGCAAAGTCGACGGACAGGACATCACTGCCGATATCACGCCGGGCGCCGATACCAAGATGCTCGACCTGATGCAGGCGCTGAAGGCGAGCCTGGCCGGCGAGAAGCCCAAAAAGGAGAAGGCTGAAGCGAAGCGCAAAGTGTCGTGAAGATTCTCGCTGGGACCAGCGGCTACGCGTTCAAGGAGTGGAAGGGAAACTTCTACCCCGCTGATCTCAAGGACGACGGATTTCTCAGCTACTACGCCAGCAAGTTTCCGGCGGTGGAGATCAACAACACCTTCTACCGCCTACCGAAGGAGAACGTGCTGCGCGAATGGGCGGCGCAGGTGCCCGAGGATTTTACGTTCGCGCTCAAGGCGAGTCAGCGCATCACGCATCACGCGCGGCTTAAGGAACAATCCGCCGATCTCGTCGATTTCCTGCTCAAGAACACGGCGATGCTCGGCAGCAAGCTGGGACCGATCCTGTTTCAGCTCCCGCCCAATCTGAAAAAGGATGTGGCCCGCTTCCGCGGATTTCTCGGACTGCTGCCCTCCGATCGCCGGTACGTGTTCGAGTTCCGGCACGAGAGCTGGTTCGACGAAGAGGTCTACGACGCGATGCGTGAGCGGGACATCGCGATGTGTCTCGCGGAACAGGAGGACTTCAAGGTTCCCGTCGTCAGCACCGCCTCATGGGGATATCTGAGGTTGCACCGTCTCGACTACGACGAAGCCGCGCTCGTCGAGTGGGCGAAGCGCGTGACCGGCCAGGCGTGGAAAGAGGCGTTCGTGTTCTTCAAGCACGACGAGGGTACCGGCTCAGGACCGCCAGCGGTCGCGACTTTTGTGGGTGCCTGCGGCGGTTGAGCCTTCACACCGTGGCGGTCTCCGCCATGCGGCAAAACGGCTTCGAGCCCGAGTTCTCCGCCGAGGTGATGCGCGAGATCGGGTCACTCAATGATCCGTCGAATGATTCCCTGCCATTAGACTGTCGCGACCTGCGACGGTTGCCCTGGTCGTCGATCGACAACCGGGAGTCACGCGACCTGGATCAGATCGAGGTAGCCGAGCGCGTCGCCGACGGATCGATCCGAATCCGCATCGGCGTCGCCGATGTGGACACGCTCGTCCGGCTTGGCTCGGCAGCCGACACGCACGCTGCTACAAACACGACTTCCGTATACACGGGCGTAGCAGTCTTTCCAATGCTGCCCGAGCGGCTCTCGTGTGATCTATCGTCGCTGAACGAGGGCGAGGACCGCCTCGCGTTCGTCATAGAATTCGATGTCGCCGCGGACGGAGCGTTGGGCGCCGCATCGGTGTATCGGGCACTCGTCCACAACAAGGCCAAGCTTACTTACGAGGCTGTCGGCCTTTGGCTCGATGGCAAAGGACCCGCTCCACGCGCTATTTCCGCGTCACCCCAGCTGGGTGAACAGCTCCGCATTCAGGACGAAGCAGC
>DASWGL010000383.1:0-2776 GCA_036393735.1 Gemmatimonadaceae bacterium
CGGTGGCCATTTGCCGCGGAGTGATGTACACCATCATGCCGGGCGTTCGGATTGTCGATCTGACGCATCAGGTCACGCCGTTCTCGATTCTCGATGGCGCGCGTTTTCTTTACGGCGCGACGCCTTACTATCCTGCGGGTGCGGTCTTTGTGGTGGTGATCGACCCCGGCGTGGGCAGCACGCGGAAGGCGATCGTTGCCAAATCGAAGCGCGGACAATACTTCGTCTTACCAGATAACGGGCTGCTGACGCTGGTTGAGCAGCGCGATGGGATTGAAGCTGTCCACGAGATTACAAATCCCGACTGGATGATCGGCGGTAAGTTGTCTTCAACGTTCCACGGACGCGACATCTTCTCGCCGGTCGGGGCGCACGTCGCTCGCGGGGATGACTGGACCAAGGTGGGCCCTGAGATTGCCGCCAAGAATCTGGTCCGACTTGAACTGAAGGCTGCGAAGATCGATGAGCACGGATTGAGCGCCGAAGTCATCGCGACTGACGGGCCCTTCGGAAATCTTGTAACTAATGTTGATGCTGACGATTTCCTCAAGCTCGGGTACCAGCATGGCCAGGAGGTTCCGGTCACATTGAGCGGCAAGGATCTGGGCGAGAAGCAGATGAAGATGAAGTTCGTCCGCACTTTCAGCGACGTGGCCTTGAACCAGCCGCTGCTCTATATCGATTCACGCGGACATCTCGGACTGGCGGTGAACCAGAACAGTTTCGTAGCTGTTTACGGCGTCAAGCCGCCGGTGAGCCTGTTCATTCCGCGCGCGGGAAAGTGATTTTGCGCGTGTGTCGCGGGCGCCTCGCCCGCGGTTTTGTGGCGTGCGAAGAAGCATCGGTGCCGTCCCTCTGGGGACTCGTTCATTTGTTCCGGCCTACCCGGCACTTCCGCGCCGGCTTTCCCATGCCGCCGCTCCGCGGCTTGTCCTTGGTCCCTTCGACGTGTTCCGCGTGAACGAGCGGCTAGGCGAATTAACCGGTCACATCCTGCGCTACCCGAGGTAACACTGCTTTGAGTAGCGCCTCGAAAATCGTTCGCACGCGCTCGCCGGTTTCGAGCACCTCCTGATGCGAGAGCGGGTTATCGAGAATTCCGGCGGCCATGTTGGTGACGCAGGAAATTGCCAGAACCTTGATGCCCATGTGCCGCGCGGCAATCACCTCGGCTACGGTGGACATGCCCACCAGGTCGGCGCCAATCCTGCGCAGGTAGTCGATCTCAGCCGGCGTTTCATAACTCGGTCCGGGCAATGCGGCGTAGACGCCTTCGTGCAGCGTCATTCCCAGCTTGCCGGCTTCTTCCCGCGCCAGTTCGCGATAATCCTTCGCGTACGCGTGGGTCATGTCAGGAAAGCGCACGCCGAGGCGCTCGTCGTTGGGCCCCACCAGCGGATTCTGCCCTTGCAGGTTGATGTGGTCGCGAATCAGCACCAGCGCGCCCTGCGAGTAGTTCAAATTGATCCCGCCGGCGGCGTTGGTCAGAATCACTGCGCGAATTCCCATGCGTCCGAACACGCGAATCGGAAACGCAACTTCCTGCGCGGAGTAGCCCTCGTAGAGATGCACACGCCCCTGCATGGCGGCGACCGCAATAGACCCGGCTTTTCCGAGGACCATGCGTCCGGCGTGCCCGATGGCAGTGGACTGGGGGAATGCGGGAATGTCTGCATAGGGGATGTGAGCAGCGTCGGTCAAGGAATCGGCGAACGCACCCAGCCCCGAACCGAGCACGAGCCCGATACGCGGGCGCAAGGAGGCGCGCGATCCCACTAACTGCGCCGCGTATTCAGCGGAGTTGAAATCAGCGTTCGTAGTCATTCATTTGGCCACGGTCGGTCCGAGCGGTGCCGCAATTAGGTCCTGCGTTGGTGCACTGCGCAGGGGCTAATACTTCTTCTCGAATCGCGCGAATGCCCCCTCGAGTTTCCACTGCTCGCGGGCTCGCTCGTTTGTGGTAAGAAACTTATCGCAGGCCAGGGACGGCTTCTCGGATCCCGCTGAATCTGCAGCACACGCGGACACTGGGCGAAACGCACCCTTCGTCTCTGTCCACAGACTTTCTCCCGGCAGAAAGCTATGTTCCAGACTCTGCCGCGCCATGCGTTTCAAGTCCGCGTACGAGACGTGCTGTCCCTCGACCGCGCGCAAATATTCATGGGTCATGTCAGAACGCGCAACGCCTTCGTCATCGGACGAGAGCGCGACGGGCACTCCGTACTTCATGTAAACGGACAGGGGGTGGTCGTCGCCGCTTACGCCCAGAATCTGGTCATTCGAGGTCAGGTTGATCTCAACTAGAACGTTGCGCCTGGCCATCTCCTTCATCAGGCCGATGGGATCTTTTTCGTTCATGATGTCAACCCCATGGCCGATGCGCTCGGCATGTCCGCGCTCGACTGAGGCACGAATGTGAAACGTCAAGTCCTCGGGTCGCACCAAGCCCATCGCAATCTCGCCGGCGTGCAGGCTGATGTGCACCTTGGGATAGACGCTGTGCAGATAGTCGAGCATGGCCATGTGCACGTTGAAATCGTGGATGGGCACGTACCAGTCTTCCGGCATTACGAGATTGAGTCCCACGAAATGGGGGTCGGTTGAGGCCAGCTCGAATCCAAGCAGAATTTGCGCGAACACTGCTTCATGCGGCAGGCCGCGAAGCACCTGGTAAATGTAGCGGACTTTGAGATTGCAGCCGGGTTGCGCCTCGCTGGTACCGCATTTCAACTCCGTTTGCGCGCGAGCGTCATCTTCTGCAAGCTTCTTGCTTGCC
>DASWGL010000384.1:0-27789 GCA_036393735.1 Gemmatimonadaceae bacterium
GATCGTTCTCGTATCCCATTTGCGCGAGGGTTGCGGCCGCCGCCTCACGGAAGATTCCGCGCGTACGCCGAACGACGTCGTCGTCCCTCGTTTTCGTCCCAAGCTCGAACGTGAACGCCGGATCGTTGTCCTCGGCGAGCAGTCTGAAAAGAATCCTGCGAGCGAGCACGAGGGGCGGTGACTCGCGACCCCAGCTGTACTCGGAAAGGCGTCGAACCGCCGGAATCGTTCCGATGTTGGCGAAGTCGGTGGCGTGTCGTCCAGGAAGCGAGAGAACCGATTGATTCCACATCCCGTCGCGCGCCTGAGTGACAGCCAGCCTGATTGCCGGTCGGTGAGAATAGGGAAGCCAATCGAACTCTGGCGATGTCGGCTCGGCGGTGCGCGCGACCTCGGTCATTGCCCGGTATTTAATCGGCGCTGACGCGTGCTCGAGCAGCCAGCTCAACGGAAAAGAGAGTGGCTCCGGGGCGTGCGTTGGTATCGTTGGGGCTGGTTCAGCGACAGTACTGGGTGCAGTCACAAGCGGCGCTCGGCACGCGGAAAGGAGCAATACCTCCAAGCCGGCGGGCTGGAGATGCCGCCGGCAGCGCGGGGAAGAATAGCACGATTTCAGTCGAGCGCTAGGGGCGGGAAGCTAAATCGTTACAGCTTATGGATTTAGATCAAAGACAACTGAGCACGGTGCCCGCTGATAGCTGACCAAAGTTGACAGCCGTGAGAGCTAGAACGTCGGGACGTCAATGCTCCAACCTTTTCGCCTTCTTTGGCGTATAACATCCGTGACGCCAGGTCGGCGTCCAATACACATCTCCAGGAGAGTAGGATGAAGGTTATTCCCATCGCCACGCTGGCTGTTGCCCTCTGCGTTGGCATCACATCGGTCGCCGCAGCCCAGGGCACCGAGCCGCCTCAACAGGGTCAGGGCCAGGGCGAAATGCGCCGTGGCGGCGGAATGGGCGGACAGCTCCTCAAGGACATCACCCTGACGGACGCGCAGAAAGCGCAGGTCAAAGCGATCCGCGAGAAGTACGCGCCGCAACAGCTGGAGCTTCGCAAGTCGGCTCAGGCCGTCGGCGGAGCCGATGAGGCGACCCGCGCCAAGATCGCGGACCTCCGGCAAAAGCAGGCCGCCGAGATCCGCGCGATCCTCACTGCCGATCAGCAGGCTCAGTTCGACAAGAATCTGGCCGAGATGAAGTCGCAGATGGAGTCCCGCCGCAACGGCAGCAGCTAGGTTCTTGCTACGACCGCGGCTCCAGGGCCGCGAGCGTGTAGTTGCTCTTCGGGTTCCAGAGTATCCAGCTCTGGAACCCGTTGTCGTATCCGGCCTTCATCTGGGCTCGAATCTGCGCTGCTTCATAGCGCGGCGGCCCGAGCGTGAAGTCCTGGTACCAAGGGATGATCAGCGCGGCGTGGGGGACGGAGTCGCTCCGGGCGATGGCGTCCTTGAGCGCACGATCAACTGTCCGATACGGATGGGCGTTGGGATGGCGTAGCCTGTAGGTCCCGCGCGCGAAGTGTGACGGGTAGATCATCGGCAGTACGACGTCGACCTGGTCTACGAACATCTCCCACTGCTGTCCGATTCCCATGTCGGTCGTGTCGGTCGCGGTCAGCCCGAATACGTCGGCGGTGACGCGCATGCGCTGCGGCTTGAGCGCGGCGCGAACGAAGCCCAGCTGATCGCGGATGACCTGCGCCCGCGAGCGGCCGTTGGCCAGAGGAAAAACGGTCTCGGCGATGAGCCGCTTCTCGTCCGGAAAGCGCACGTAGTCGAACTGGACTTCACTGAAACCGATGTCATACGCTTCGCGCGCGAGATCAACCGCGTATTGCCAGACGACGCGCTGGTGTGGATCGAGCCACGGCTTGCCGTTCTTGTCGAGCCAGGGGTTGAGATCGGATTTTCGCTTGATCGCAAGATCGAGCCTCTTCTGGGCGAGGAGCGGATCCTTGGCGACAACGATGCGCGCGATGGGGTAGATGCCGTGCGCGGTCATCGTGTCGAGAACAGCGCGCAGCTTCGAGCGCGACATCCAGTGTCCATCCGCGGTGTCGGCGCCGATTTCACGCGCCAGCGGGACGCTCGACCGATAGAGCACGAACCCGCGATCATCCTTCACATCGATGACGAGGGCGTTGATTTCGGTTTTCCTGGCGACGTCGATCAGTCGATCGAGTTTGCTACCAAGCGCCGCCCATCGATTCACATATAGGCCGCGAAGTGTGTCGGGGGTCGGAACGTGAGCGACGGGCAGGACTGAGTCAATTCCCGCCCGTGTGGAGGGTGCAGCCGCATTTCCGCGCGATACCGGAACCAGTGCACCAGTCTGAGCGCCCTTGTCGCCCTGGCAGGCAAGCAAAACCGTAAAAAGTGCGATCGTTTTCAGCCGTGCCGCGATGATCATGTTCTGGTACCGCGGAGGCGCGACGCGCCCGGAGTCAGAGCGCGTTCAGCTCGGCGTTGGCCTCGGAGAGATAGCCCATCTCCCTTACCACGCTCTGTGCCTGCTGAGTAACCATAGTGAGACCGGTCGGTTGAGCGTTCAGACCACCGGTGCGGTAGCGCACCAGCTCGAGGCGCATCGATCTCAGGAGCTGTCGGCAGTGGTCAAGCTTTTCCTGAGCTTCCTTTTTCTTGCGCGCAATGTCCGCGAGCGCGCGTCGCTGCCGGCGCAGCATCGCGAGACGACGTACGCGTCCCTCGCTGGCGCTGTAGTCGAGTGGGTTCGCCTGCAATTCGAGCGTCGTTATCTCTTTCTCGACGCTTTCGGGTGTCTCGCGCCCGGCGCTCCGATCCATATCAGAGAGCGATAGCGCGAGCTGCTGCACCTTCCTGAATACCGCGTCGGCGGATGCCGCTACTTCAGGAATCTGCTCTCTCTCAGTCTCCGGCATGTTGAGCAGCTGTCTATGGATCTCGCGATGATCATTCTCCGCTTCACGAATGGAGGATCCATACCTCGAGTCAGCGAATGGCGCGGGCGATCCCGCGGGAATGGGACTCAGGCTCGTTGTCGGGCCCCCAACTCTCGGGTAGGGCTGGAACGGCTGCATCGTCGGAAGTGGAGAAATAGGCGAGAACAGTCCCTGCCCTCGCGACCGCGCCCGCGCGCGAACCTCGGCGCGCTTTTTATCGTCGAACAGTGCCCGCGCATCGTCGATCGTTTCGGCAGCGACATCGAAGATCAGGCGGTTCCGTGGCTGACGAAACACGTCACGCCAGTCGTATCCCGCGGCCCACAGCTTCGAGTACTTGAACGCCAGAGCCACGGTCCAGATGACCGTGAGCGCGATGAAGTCGTGATTCGAGAAGAGCGAAATGGGAACCAGGATCGCGTTCACCGCGAGATAGGGCGCGAGCTTGCGCCTGAACGAGACGACCATCGGCGCTTGCCATCTGCTCATTTCCTCCGCGCTCGGCTGCGTTGGCGTGTACGGCGATTGCGTCGGTGGCGTGTAGCGATCACGTATCGTATCGGTGATCTGGTCGCGCAGTACATCGCCGAGGTCGCGTTGGCGTGTTTCGCCGCGTGACCCGGCTGTCGATACAGCCGGCTGCGCCCGCGTCGCGAGTGTCGGCATCGAGCCACCATCGAGTGCAACCGCGAAGGCAGCAGCGTTCGGGAAGCGATCAGCCGGATCCTTCTCGAGACACATCATCACTGCGCGCGAGAGATCCGGCGGCAAGTCGGGCCAACGCTCATCCACTGGAATCGGCTTCTCGGAGAGGTGCTTCACCAGCATGGACGGCGTGTTGTTGGCGACGAAGGGCGGCTGACCACAGAGCATCTGATAGCCGACGACGCCCAGTGAGTAGAGATCGCTCCGTCCATCGATAGCGGAATCACCGGCGGACTGTTCTGGCGACATGTACGCCGGCGTTCCGATCGCCATTCCCGTCGCGGTGAGCCGCGAGTCGCCACTGTCGGTAAGAGCGCGCGCTATACCGAAGTCCGTGACCATCGCGCGGCCCGTCTCTTCGTCGATGATGATGTTGTCCGGCTTGATGTCGCGGTGGATGACGTTGCGGTTGTGCGCGTACGACAACGCATCGGCCACTTCGCGGAGAATGCGCCGCACCTCCACCGGCGGTATCGGGCCGTGCTGCTGCAGCCTCTGCCCGAGGTTATCGCCCTTGATGTACGCCATGACGAAGTAGACGAGATTGTCGCGCTCTTCGACGGTGTAGATCGGAACGATGTTCGGGTGATTGAGCTGCGCGGCTGTCTCCGCTTCGCGCAGAAATCGCTGGCGAATGTCGGCGCGGAAGCTAAGCTCCGGCGGCAACACCTTGATCGCGATTTCGCGCTTGAGACGCTTGTCCCGGGCGCAATAGACAATGCCCATACCACCGCGACCGACCTCGGTCTCTAGCTCATAGTTTGCAGAGAGAACCTGAGCCACATGTGTGCCGAGCTCGTCGGTTGGACTAATTGGCATTTGGCCGCGTCAATTCAGCAGTCCCGCGTAGCGATTCGTGCCGGGCTGGCGTAAACAATGAGAGCAAAAGATGCAGTATGGGAGGCGTCTGGAGTAGTATCTAAATAGAATCTTGTCTTCGGAAATGACAATGGCACAACGTCAAACATTACCTGTTCTCCCTTTGAGGGGGACTGTGATTTTCCCGGGCCTTACCCAGCCGATAGCGGCAGGAAGGCCTTCAACTCTTCGTGCGATCGAGGCTGCCCTCAAGGGCGACCGCCTCGTATTTGCCGTCGCGCAGCGCGACAACACCGAGGAGCCAACTGCGGACATTCTTTACTCGATGGGCGTCATCGCCCGCATCGGTCAGATCCAGCGCGGGCTCGGCGGCGTGCAGCTCCTGTTGCAAGGCGAGCAGCGCGCGACCGCACTTCAGTATTCGACCGCTGACGGATACCTGAGCGCAGTAACCGTTCCGGCCGAGGAGATGAACCCTCAAACCGAAAACGATCCTGCGTTCACGGCGTTACAGAAAGAGACACGCGAGCGGGCGGCTGAGCTCGGCGAGCGCAGAGGACTTCCAGAGGAAGTCGTTCACCAGGTTCTCGATTCCGTCACCGAGCCAGGCCGTTTTGCCGACCTGGTAGCTGGCTATATCGAGCTTCCCGTTCCAGAAAAGCAGGGCCTTCTCGAGACGCTGAGCGTCGAGGAGCGGCTGCGCCGTATTCTCGTTCACGTGCAGCGCCAGGTCGGGCTTCTCGAAGCGCAGGAAGACATCAAGTCGCAGGTCCAGGAAGAGCTGGGCGAGCGGCAGCGCGAGATGTATCTGCGCGAGCAGCTCAAGGCGATTCAGAAGGAGCTCGGCGACGATGACTCGAGCAAGGAGATCACGGAGCTTCGCGACAAGCTAGCAAAGCTGGAACTCCCGAAAGAAGCGCGCGCGGAAGTCGAGCGTGAGCTCGGAAGGCTCGAGAGAGCCGGCCGAGAGTCGATGGAAGCGCAGGTGATCCGCACGTACCTCGAGTGGATCGCGGAGCTTCCATGGAACAAGAGATCCGATGACCAGCTCGATCTCAAGCACGCGGAGACCGTTCTCGAGGAAGACCACTATGGGCTCAAGGATGTGAAGGATCGCGTCCTCGAGTTTCTCGCCGTGAGACAGTTGCGCGCGAGCCAGCTCGCCGATGAAGTCGAAAAGACGGGTGAGGTGCCTGCGGCGCGTCTTTTCCCCAACAAGGAAGACGCAACTCCGTCGCTCGCCGTCGGCGACCACGCCGACCGGCCCATCACCGACAAGGTGGAGGCAAAGTCTCGCGCGATGGCGAAGGGACCGATCCTTCTCTTCATCGGACCGCCGGGCGTCGGCAAGACGTCGATCGCCAAGTCGATCGCGAGATCGCTTGGCCGCGAGTACGTGCGGGTGGCACTCGGCGGCGCTCGTGATGAGGCGGATATCCGCGGACACCGTCGCACGTATGTAGGCGCAATGCCGGGCCGGATCATCCAGGGAATCAAGCAGGCCGGGACGAAGAATCCCGTCTTCCTGCTCGACGAGGTCGATAAGCTCGGGACGTCGTACCAGGGCGATCCGTCCAGCGCGTTGCTCGAAGTTCTGGATCCAGCGCAGAACGACACTTTCACAGATCACTATCTCGGCATTCCATTCGATCTGAGCGAGGTCCTGTTCATCGCGACCGGCAACTTCGTCCAGAACATCCCCGGTCCGCTGCTCGATCGTATGGAAGTAGTGGACTTCGCCGGCTACACCGAGAAGGAAAAGGCCGAGATCGCGAAGAAGTATCTGTTGCCACGGCAGCTCGAGGAATCGGGACTGAGCGACAAGAACATCGTGTTCACCGATGACGCCATCATGTCCGTAGTGTCGAACTACACTCGCGAGAGTGGAGTGAGGCAGCTCGAGCGTCAGATTGGTGCGGTGGCGCGGAAGCTGGCTCGCAAGATTGCATCTAGCGAAAAGGTAGAACACACAGTTGACGCCGAGACGGTGCGAGAGCTGCTCGGCAGGCCGCGCGTTCATCCCGAGCATGCGTTGCCCGAAAGCGAAGTTGGCATTGCGACGGGCATGTTCTATACGCCGATGGGCGGAGACATCATGTTCGTCGAGGCGTCGATCAGACGCTTCTACGGCAGTCGCGAAGCTGATCCATCGGGCCAGGTTGGCCCCGGCGGACCGGTATCGCTGATTCTCACCGGACAGCTGGGTGACGTGATGAAGGAGTCGGCGCGTGCGGCATTCACATACGCGACGAACAACGCCGCCAGTCTCGGAATCCCCCGCGACAGGCTCGGCGCGATTGAAGCGCACATTCACGTGCCCGCGGGGGCGATTCCAAAGGATGGACCATCAGCCGGAATCGCGATCGCAACGGCGCTCGTGTCGGAGATGGCCGATCGTCCGGTGCGGCAGGATGTGGCGATGACGGGCGAGATCACGCTCCGTGGCCGAGTGCTGCCGATCGGTGGTCTGAAGGAAAAGGTGCTGGGCGCGCATCGCGCCGGTATCAAGACCATCATTATCCCGAAGGGCAATGAAGCCGACATCGAGGATGTGCCCGAGGAGGTTCGCAAGACGCTCGAGTTCCACCCGGTGGAGACACTGAGCGAGGTGCTGAAGATCGCCCTCGTTCCAGCCGACGCGGGTGAGCACGCGCGACCCCTCGAGATGGCGGAAGTCGCATAACAGGGCAGAAAACAAAACGGGGAGCCAAAAACAAAACGGGGAGCCAATCACATGGCTCCCCGTTTTGTTAGGTGCCCACGATTTCAGAAGATAATTGGGCCCCAGGCGAACAACTTCCACGGATCCGCCCGGAGGGACGCCGGCTCCGTCCCTTCCACGAAGTACTCGGTGTAACGGCGGTCTGCTGGTGTCTGATCGGTCGCAAGCTCACCTGTCGCGCGATCGACGTCACCGAATATTACTCCGACCGGCGGAGTCCACTGCTCGGCCGCGCGTGACGCGAGGATCTCGGGTTTGGCGGCGTAGTATCGAGCGACCATCTTGCCCCACACTGGAGCAGCGAGCGATCCGCCGGCAGCGCCAGGGGTAATGGACGTCGGCGTGTCAAAGCCAAGCCAGACGCCCGCCACGAGGTCGGGCGTGAGGCCGATAAACCATACATCGGAGTTGTCGTTCGTCGTGCCAGTTTTTCCGGCGACTGGAATCGATGCCGGCAGGTAGCGTCGAATGCTCGACGCAGTGCCGCGCTCGACGACGTCGCGCATCATGTCGCGCACGACGTAGGTGACGCGGGGATCGAGAGCCGGAGTAAGCGCCTTCACTTCCCGGCTCAGCACAACTTTCCGGTTCCTGTCTTCTATCCGGTAGATGAAGCGTGGCTCTACGGGCGTCCCGAGATTCGCGAAGGTCGTGTACGCCGCCACGAGATCGAGGGGCTGCACCACCGAGGCGCCGATCGCGCTCGAGGGAAACGGAGCGATCTTCGAGCTCAGACCCATCCGGTGCGCGAGACTCGAGATCGAGTCCATCCCCAGCTTCTGCCCGAGCTGAACGGCGACGACGTTGCGAGACTTTGCCAGAGCGTCACGAAGGGTTAACGGACCCAGATACTGGCCGTCGGAATTCTCGGGGCTATAGACAGTGCCATTTGGAAGGTTGATTGCGAGCGCGGTATCCTGGAAGATCGTGTTCGGTGTGATACTGTCGGCGATAGCCGCGGCATAGACTATCGGCTTGAACGAAGAGCCGGGCTGACGCATTCCGTCGACGGCGCGGTCGAAATGCGAGTCAGCATAGTCTCGCCCACCTACAAGCGCGCGAACATCTCCGGAGGTTGGATCCAGCGCGACTACCATTCCCTGCAGGTAGTTGGTGGTCGTGCGTCCACCGGCGCGTGAGTCCTCGCCCTTAACGAACTTCGGATGGGCGTAGTCGGGCTGTGATTCTACCGCAGCCGTCTCTTCGAGCAGCGCGCTCATCGCGGCGTTTTGAAGAATGGGATCGAGGCTCGTGTAAACCCGATAACCGCCCTGACTGACCGGAATTCCAGCCCGAGTCGCCTGGACGCGAACGACATCGACGAACCAGGGTGAGTAGGCGGAGTATCCTCCGTTTGGGAACGTGACGAGCGGGGCCGCCTGGGCGGCTGCTGCCTGCGCGGAGGAGATGTAGCCCTGACCCGCCATCAGTGAGAGCACGACATTGCGCCGCTGACGTACGCGATCGGGATATTTGAGCGGGTCATAAAGGGCCGGCCCCTTTGGCATCGCCGCCAGCGCGGCCGCCTCCGCCAGCGACAGCTTCGATGCGCTCTTCCCGAAATAGTGGCGCGCCGCGCTTTCGACTCCGTACCAGCCGTGTCCGAAGCCAATCTGGTTCAGATACCCTTCGAGTATCTGCTCCTTGCTGTAGTGCTTTTCCATCTCGCGCGCGGCCGCTTGTTCCTTGAGCTTCCGGCCGAGGCTCATGTCGGTGCGGTCGATGAGCGTGGGATGCATGTTGCCCACGAGCTGCTGGGTTATCGTGCTCGCTCCACGGCGCTCTCCGAAGATGTTGTCCTTGAGGGCGCCGGCGATGCCGACGACATCGACCCCGTCGTGCTGGTAGAAGCGGTGATCCTCCACCGCAACGAACGCCTGCGGCAGATATTTCGGCAGCGTCCTGATCGATACGCTGGTGCGGATCTCCTTACCGATCTCTCCGATGAGTGACCCATCGCGCGCCAGAACGAGGGACGCCTGGGGCATCGGGACGATCGTCCAGGGCTCGGTGTCGTTGGCCCCCGGCTGCTGCGCGCCCAGCAGCGCGGGCGTAAACAAAAGCGCAGCCAGAGCCAGCGCGCGCAACGGTTGATTGTACCTCTGCGCCATGGCAACTTCAGATGGATGGATCGATCTATTCATCTCGTCGTAGTTCAGTTCAAGCCGCGAAAGGGCGACTATGTCACCAACCTCGCCCGCCTGGCCGGTATTTTTTCGCAAATCGACTCGCTCGATCCGCGTCCCGATGTGGCAGTCTTTGCGGAAACGGCTCTCACCGGATACTTCGTCGAAGGGGGCGTGCGCGACGTCGCTCTGACAGCCGGTGCTTTCGCCCGAGACCTTCAGGCGCAGTACGCCTCCGCAGTTACTACACCGTGGACTATCGATGTGTGCATTGGGTTCTACGAGGTATGGAACAACGCCTTCTATAATAGCGCGCTCTATGTGACGCTGGGAGGCGACCAGCCGATGATCCGTCACGTCCACCGCAAGCTCTTCCTGCCGACGTACGGGATGTTCGACGAGGAAAGATTCGTCGATCGCGGATTCGAGGTTCGCGCGTTCGACACCGAGTGGGGCCGCGCCGCCATGCTGATCTGTGAAGACGCCTGGCACAGCCTGACCGGGACCGTTGCCGCCCTCGACGGGGCGACGATAGTGTTTATCGTCTCTGCTTCCCCGGCGCGTGGGCTCTGGCCGCGCGAGGAGGAGGGCTCCGTTCCGGCAAACCTGAAGCGCTGGGAGCGTCTCGCCCGGGATATCGCGGAGGAGCACGGTGTGTTCGTGGCCCTCGTTAATCTCGTCGGCACGGAGGGCGGAAAGACTTTTTCCGGTGGGTCGATAATCTGCGGGCCGCAGGGAGACATTCGGGCGCGCGCGCCATTGTGGGACGAGACGATCATGACAATTTCGCTCGATCCGCACGATCTGACTCGCGCACGATCCGACGCCCCACTCCTCACCGATTTGCAGACGATGATGCCGCACCTGATGCGCACGGTCGACCGAATTCAAGCCGGCGAGCGGCTGGTGTTGAGCTACGACGATGAGCCGAGCGAGGGTGGGCCGCTCACTCCCGCGGCGCGAGACTCGGCAATATCGAGCGAGGAATCCGCCAAGGCCTCGACCCGCGCAAAAAAAACATCACGCGCGCCGGCGGTCACACGATCTGCAAAAACCGCGAAGAGCGGCACCGGTACTGACGCGAGTCGCAATGGCAGCGAGCCGATTGCTGTGATGCGCGCATCCGAGGCTCGCTCGGGACCGCCGCCGCTCGACATCGATCCGGAGCTCACCGCAGGCTGGCTCGTCTCCTTCCTGCGAGAGGAATTCGAGCGCCGCGGATTCGAGAAAGCGGTGGTCGGTCTTTCTGGCGGCGTCGACTCAGCAGTGACAGCCTACCTTTCCGCCCAAGCGCTCGGAAAAGAGAACGTAATCGCGATGCGGATGCCATATCGCACCTCGAATCCCGATTCGCTCTCCCATGCGCAGCTCGTGATCGACGCGCTCGGGATTGAGTCGCGTCTTATCGACATCTCGCCGGCCGTAGATGGCTATCTCGCGAGCGAGCCGGACGCCGATCCTGCGCGCCGGGGAAACGTGATGGCGAGAGAGAGGATGATCGTGTTGTTCGATCAGTCGGCGAAGTTTCACGGGCTGCCAGTCGGTACCGGCAACAAGACCGAGAGATTGCTCGGCTACTTTACCTGGCATGCCGATGACTCGCCACCGATCAATCCGCTCGGCGATCTGTTCAAGACGCAGGTCTGGCAGCTCGCGAAATTCCTTGGCGTTCCAGATGTGATCGTAAGCAAACCCGCGTCGGCCGATTTGATCGAAGGTCAGACGGACGAAGGAGATTTCGGAATCAGCTACGCCGAGGCGGATGCAATTCTGAACTGGCTGCTCAGCGGATACAATCCAGCATCGCTGGTGTCGCGCGGCTTCGATCCGGACAAGGTCGAGCTCGTTCGGAAGCGACTCGCCGGAACGCACTGGAAGCGAAAGCTTCCGACAGTGGCGCTGCTCAGCTCTACGGGGATCGGAGAGTCCTACCTCAGGCCCGTGGACTACTGATCTCTAACATGGATAGCTGCTGTGCCGGCGCCACCTTCAGGCATCTGACAGGATCCGCCGCTCAGCGCGATCTTCGGCGGAAGTCTGAACTCACAGGTTGAGAAGATTCGATATTTGACGTTGTACTCGCGCTCGGCAGCAACAACAGCATTGAGCTTGCGGAAGAGCGCGGCTGAGTCGGTCGTGCGAGAGCAATAAACCAGGTAGTACCGGGGCCCGCCGCATGCTCTCGAGCCGACCGCCGCTGTACGACATTCCCCGACGGACGAACATCCTCCGGTCTTAGCAAGCGCCTTCGCTTCATTCTCGAGAGTGACGATCTGAGCCCAATCAGCTTTCTGGTCGCCAGTAAACACAATCTTGTCTCCGTCTCGTTTGGCCGGAGCGCTTCGAGTTCCCTGCGAGCACGCGGCCAGAACCATAACCGCCGCGAAAAGACGAACGCCTCTGGTTACCGTGCTGCCACCTGGTGTCGGGGAATCGACGTTGAAGCATGAAGCCGGCCAGCCAAAAGGTGGCCTAAACCGATAGCCGCATCGGCGCGCTATCTGCTATTTTTTGGGAGACAGCTCCACCCCGCCTGCCGGAGAATCATGGCCACGAGAACGATCCCCGATCGCAAGTCCGCAGGATCACCAAGCGCCCGTCTTTCGCCCGAGCAGCTCCTTGCCGCCTATCGCAACATGCTGCTGTCGCGGCGGTTGGACGACAAGGAAGTCCAGCTCAAGAACCAGAACAAGATCTTCTTCCAGATCTCGGGCGCGGGCCACGAGGCGATTCTCACCGCGGCTGGAATGGTCCTGAAGCCGGCTTACGATTGGTTCTACCTGTACTATCGCGATCGCGCCCTCTGTCTCGAGCTCGGCGTTACGCCGGCCGAAATGCTCTATGAGGCGGTGGGGGCAGCGATAGATCCGGCTTCGGGCGGACGTCAGATGCCCAGCCACTGGGGACACAAAGCTTACAATATCTTGTCAGCTTCGTCGCCAACGGGCACGCAGTTCCTCCAGGGCGTCGGTTCCGCGGAGGCGTTGCTCCGCGCGAAACTGCTCGACATCACGGAAGGATTCCACAAGGACGAGGTCGTCCTCATCACGACCGGCGAGGGTACGACCAGTGAAGGCGAATTCTGGGAGTCCCTGAATACCGCATCGAATCTCAAGCTTCCTGTCGTCTACCTGGTCGAGGATAACGGCTACGCCATCTCGGTTCCCGTCGAGGTGAATACCGCCGGTGGCAGCATTTCCAAGCTGGTTCGCTCATTTCCTGATCTCATGGTGGAAGAGGTGGACGGCTGCGATCTGCTCGCCAGCTACGACACCATGCAGCGCGCCGTCGACTACGCCAGACAGCGAAAGGGGCCGGCATTCGTGCACGCGCGAGTCATTCGTCCGTACTCCCATTCTTTGTCGGATGACGAGACGAAGTACCGGCCGCCCACCGAGCGCGACCTGGATGCCGCGCGTGATCCGGTGAAGCAATTCCCCAAGTGGCTCATCAGCGAAGGGCACGCGACGGAAGAAGACCTGAAGCAGCTACGGGACGAGGTGGATGCGATCGTTCTCGCGGCGACCGACGACGCTCTCGCCCAGCCGCAGCCTGGCCCGGAAACAGTCTACTTCGGTGTTTACTCCCCCGACGTCGATCCCACCAGCGAGCAGTTCGACACGGAGGATGATCCGCAGTTCTCGGGTGAGCCGACGACGATGGTCGATCTGCTCAACTCCTGCATGAGGGATGAGATGCGACGCGACCCGAAGATTCTCGTCTTCGGCCAGGACGTCGCTGATGTCTCGCGAGAGCAGCACCTCGACAAGGTCAAAGGCAAAGGCGGGGTGTTCACGGTTACGCGGGGACTCCAGAAGGAATTCGGAGGCGCGCGCGTTTACAACTCCCCGCTCGCGGAAGCCAACATTATCGGGCGCGCGATCGGCTTGGCTCTGCGCGGATTCAAGCCGGTGGTCGAGATTCAGTTCTTCGATTACATCTGGCCCGCTTACATGCAGCTGCGGAACGAACTGGCGACCATGCGCTGGCGGTCGAACAACAACTTCTCGGCTCCGGTCGTCGTGAGGACGACGTACGGCGGCTACATTCGCGGCGCGATCTATCACTCGCAGACCGGAGCCTCGATCTTCACGCACTGTCCGGGACTGCGTGTCGTGTGTCCGGCGACAGCGCTCGATGCCAACGGACTTCTGCGCACGGCGATCAGGTGCGACGACCCGGTACTCTTCCTCGAGCACAAGCACCTCTACCGGCAGACGTACAACAAATCAGCGTATCCCGGGCCCAACTTCATGATTCCCTTCGGCAAAGCGAAGGTGGTGCGCGAAGGAACCGACCTCACTGTCGTCACGTATGGAGCCACGGTTCGGCGTGCACTCATGGCTGCAAACGCGGTGGCTGACAACGGAATCTCGGTGGAGGTGATCGATCTACGCACCCTGAGTCCTTGGGACAGAGAAACCGTCTTCGAGTCCGTGAAGAAAAACTCGCGCGTTATCGTCGCCTACGAGGACTCTCTCTCCTGGGGTTTCGGCGCCGAGATCTCGGCAGCGATCGCGGACGAATGCTTCGCGTGGCTGGACGCGCCCGTAAAGCGTGTGGCATCGGCCGACACTTTCGTTGGATACGCTCCGCAGCTCGAAGATGCAATTCTTCCGCAGGTTGAGGATTTCAGGCAGGCTTACGAAGAGATCATGAAATTCTGATGGCGCCGGCTGACAAAAAAAAAGGCGGGCTCGTTTGAGCCCGCCTTTTCATTTGGTACCCCGCCAACTATCTGGGCGGTATCGCGCTGCCTTGAGCTGCCGGGGCTCCGGCCATGCCGGGAAGCGTTACCGGCGTAAACGTGGAAGGAATCTCGAACACCTTCGGATTCGCATCCACCCATTGCACCGAGGTGACTTCCGCCTGCGTATTGGTCACGCGCGTCTGACCCTGAGAGATCATTGTCGACGAGCTGGAAGCCCGGAGTGGTGTGCCGTTCGGGAGCTTGGCCTGCATCGCTTTCATCTTGTCCGCGAACTCCTTGCTGGAGCTGCCGAACATGGCGGCCATGTCACCGCCGCTCAGGCTGGCGAAGGGATTGATCACGCCCCTGATGTCGTTCGCGTAGTAGTAATCGGACGTGCTCGAGATCTTCACGGTCTGTTCCTGACCCATCGCGCTGATTGTCATCGTCATTCCGGTGCCAATCCGGTAATGCGAGGTCGGGTGGCCGAGTATGGCCGGACCAGCGCCAAGATTGTCGACCGTGGCTTCCGTTCCCGAGAAGCCCATCTTGACGCCCGTCTGTTGCGCCTGCGCGAGCATTTCGGCGGGGCGAACGCGCAGATAGTGGCTGGCCTTGGAATCGAGGTACGTGACCGTCTTTCCGCTATCGGAAAGGATCATGCTGACCTCGCCGCCAGGCCCGCCGAGGGGGCTGACCTGTGCGCCCGGTCCCTTCATCGTCAGGTCCATGCGCAGCTTGTCGGACGATCCGATTGCGTGACCCTGAATGACGCCGGTGTCCGGCATTCCCGAAGTGGTTACGATCGTGCGAAAATCCATTGCCAGGTTCTTCGCCACGGAGGGCGAGACGGCGACGGAGGACTTGGGGGTGGCCTGAGCAGTAATGTAAGACAGCGGAGCGAGCGCGAATGCGGCGCTCGCGAAGCGCAAAATGAATCTCATGCTGAAATTCCCGATTCTTGTGTGAGACGGAGGGAGAGTACTAAAAAAAGACGTTCGGGTCTGACTAAGCGTAACCCGGAAACGCCGTTTAGTGCCCTGTGCGCGGCCATTTCACTGAGGCCACGATCGATGTCCCCAGGAGTACCCCAACCACGCCAAGTGCCGCAACGATCGGGAGATGGATGAAGGGCTCGAGGAGCATCTTCGCCCCGATGAAGATGAGGACAACCGATAGGCCGAGCTTCAGGTAAACGAACTTGTCCACGACGTTGGCCAGCAGGAAATAGAGGGCCCTCAGGCCGAGCACCGCGCAGATGTTCGAGGTATAAACGATGAAGGGGTCCCGCGTGACGGCGAAGATGGCGGGGATCGAGTCCGTGGCGAAAATGATATCCGTCGTGTCGACGATGAGGAGCACTATGAAGAGCGGGGTCGCCGCGTACCGGTTCCTGCCCTTGGCGTCGGGCTCGCGGACGAAGAACTTGTCGCCCCGGTAGTCGGGCGTCACCGGAACCATTTTGCGCGCCAGGCGCAGAACCGGGTCGCGCTCCGGGTTGTACGCCACCTCGTCCTTCTGGAGCGCCATTCGCAGTCCCGTGAAGACCAGGAATGCGCCGAAGATGTAGAGTGTCCAGGCGAACCGCGTGACCAGGGCCGATCCGGCGACGATCATGACACCACGCAGCACGAGTGCGCCGATGATTCCCCAGAAGAGCACGCGGTGCTGGTATTTCTCCGGAACGCTGAAGTATGAGAAGATCAGCACGAACACGAAGATGTTGTCTGCGGAGAGCGCGTACTCGATGAGGTATCCGGTCAGGAACTCGAGTCCCGACTCCCGCCCCATGGTGCGATAGATCGCGAACGCGAAGCAGAGGGAGAGTGCGACCCAGACCCCGCTCCAGATCGTCGCTTCCTTGAGAGATACTTTTTCCGATCGGCGATGGAGCACGCCGAGGTCGAGCGCGAGAATCGCGAGGACGACGACGTTGAATCCGACCCAGCCCCAGAGACTGTTCACAGCCCTGATGTTCGGGCTGCAGGGACGTCCTGGTTAGCGACGCTCAAGCGCGTCGCGAACGTCGAGCAGAATCTCGAAGTAGAGCTGCTCCCTTCGATATGCGAAGTCGAGCGTTGCCATTTGGGTCTGATCGCCCGAGGCTTTCGCGCGTTCGAACGCTTCGCGGTACATCTCGTCGAGGTTGTTGAGAATCGTGCTGCGCGTGCGTGACATTGACTTGCTCTCCGGGCTCAAGGCGCCGCGATTGTCGACCGACGTGAGTCCGGCGAGGCGCTGGAGCGCCGTCTCCGGATCTTCGTTTTCGAAAATCAGTTTTTTCGCAGCCCCGAGCGCGAGTCTGCGTGGATTGAAGGGCGATGGTGGCGTCACTGCGATTGGTGCTGGATGCGCTGAAAGGTAAGGCAGGAGCTAGAGCCGGTGAAAGACCGCCTCATCCACGGGCTTTCCGTGCTTGAGGTGCTCAACGACGATTCGCTCCATTAGCGCCGGCGTGACCTCGGAGTACCAGATGCCCTCCGGATACACGACGACGATCGGTCCGTTGCTACACACACCAAGGCACGGCGTTTCACCGCGCTTGACGCGCTGGGGGCCAAAAAGCAGGTCTTCGCGCTGGAGCAGATCGGCGAGCAGCGAGTAGAGCTGTCGTCCGCTGCGGTTGGGCGAGCAGAAGTCGCCGGTGCATACGAGCAGGTGATGCGAGTACGGCTCCATCTGAGGCAGCTTCCGGTCACCCATTCAGCAAAGATACACATGCTTACGCGCGCCCATACTTGCACCGCCGTGGATTCCATCTGATTATGCTAGAAGCTCTCCTTTTTCAGGAGCGAACCATGGGGGCGACAATCACAAGCAATGCATCCGCCGTCGATCCCGGCATCGCCGGCAAGGGTTACGTGCACCCTGAAGTTCTCGTGAGCACGAACTGGCTCGCCGAGCATCTCGACGACCCGAGCATCAGAATTATCGAGAGCGACGAAGACGTGCTGCTCTACGACACCGGGCACATTCCGGGGGCGCAGAAGGTGGACTGGCACCAGGATCTTAACGATCCTGTCCTGCGAGACTACGTCTCGTCGGAGCAATTCGAAGAACTCCTTCGGGAGAAAGGAATCGACGAGAACACGACGGTCGTGTTCTATGGCGACAAGAACAACTGGTGGGCGGCATACGCCTTCTGGGTCTTCCAGCTGTTTGGCTTCACCAACGCGAAGCTTCTGGACGGCGGGCGCATCAAGTGGGAGCAGGAAGGCCGTCCCTTCAATACAGAAGTCCCGCACCTTGCAAAAAGCAGCTACAAGGCGCCGAAGCGTTCGGATGAAAAGATTCGCGCTTTCTTCCAGCAGGTGCGCGAGCACTCGTCGGCTGGTAAGCCTCTGATCGACGTGCGCTCACCGGAGGAATACACGGGGCAGCGCACCCACATGCCGGACTACCCGCAGGAAGGAACTCTGCGAGGCGGCCACATCAAGGGAGCGCGCAGCATTCCGTGGGCGCGCGCCGCGAATCCGGATGGAAGCTTCAAGGATGCGCCATCTTTGCGCGCCATCTACGAGCAGGAGAAGGGTCTCAAGAAAGGCGACGATATCGTCGCGTACTGCCGCATTGGCGAGAGATCCTCCCATACCTGGTTCGTGCTCACCTATCTCCTCGGCTACGATCGTGTGAGGAATTACGACGGTAGCTGGACCGAATGGGGAAATGCGGTTCGCGTTCCGATCGAGAAGGGTCCCGAGAAGTGACAGCACCGGCATCACCGAAAACGGCGGCGAAACCGTCGCTCATACACGTCAATTGGGTTGGTGGTCACCGCTTCGATGCGGGACGTCCGAATGGTCCGACGGCCCGCATCGATGGCGAAGGTGAGACCGGGCAAAGTCCGCCTGAAACGCTTCTCAGCGCGCTGGCGACGTGTGTCTCCTACGACGTGATCGATATCCTCGCGAAGCAGCAGACTCCGATCGAGTCGCTCGAGATCGACGTGGTTGGAGAGCGCGTCGATACTATTCCCCGGCGCTACAAGCACATCACGCTCAACTTCCGCATCGGCGGACAGGGGATCGAGAAGGACCAGGCGCTCCGCGCGATAGAGCTGTCGGCGACCAAGTACTGCTCGGTGGGCGAGTCGCTCAGGAGCGATATCCAGGTGGAGTGGACGGTCGAGCTTGAAGAGGAATCCTCGGGGACACATTAACTGCAACTGAAAGTGCAACTGAACGGGTGCCAGACTTCAGTGGCGTAGCTGCCAGTTTGTTAGTTCACTACGCCCCGACTTGCTGCGGCGCCGTTCAACGCATAAGCAGTGGCTTTCACGCGACGGAGGCAAGTCCGGGCGTACTGAACCGGCAACTGTGATCTACGCTACTGACTTCTCGCACCCGTTCAGTTTGCAGTTATGAGCGCCGTCGCTGCGATTTAGATGCTGCGGAGTACGGCGCCCACTTTCTTTCTGAATCCTCTATCTCCTCACGCAGCCGAAGGTAGCTGTCGTAACGCTCGGCGCTGATCGAACCTTCGGCCACCGCGCGACGCACCCCGCATCCGGGCTCGACCCGATGCGTGCAGTCTCCGAATTTGCATTCCGCAATGTGCGGACGAAACTCGCGGAAGCATTCGTCGAGGTGCTCGGACGCGAGGCCCCACATTCCGACCTCGCGCAAGCCGGCCGTATCCACGACGTAACCACCGTCTGGCAATGGATGCAGCAATGCGCCGACGGTCGTGTGCCGGCCCTTGTTCACCGACTCGCTGATCTCGCCGACGCGCAGATCGAGTCCCGGGTACATGGCGTTCATCAGTGAGGATTTTCCGACGCCAGACGGTCCGGTGAGCACCGAGGTTTTTCCCGCTAGCACGTCGTGCAGCTCGTCGAGCCCGATGCGCTGCTTGACGCTGGTGAGATGCACCGGATAGCCGGCCGCGACGTAATCGGCGAATGCCCGCTCCGTTGCGTCCTTGTCGACCAGCTCGATCTTATTGATGACGATCCGGGACTGAAGTGAATTCCCCTCCGCGATCACCAGAAACCGGTCGAGCATCCGGCGGTGGGGCTCCGGCTTGGCCGCTGAGAAGACGACGACGACCTGATCGACGTTGGCGGCGACGATACGCTCGCCCTGCCCTGCTCCCGGTTCGCGTCGCGCCAGCTTTGAATGCCGGGGAAGAATCTCGGCGATCGCCCAGTGCACACCGCGCTCATCGATCTCCAGAACGACCCGATCACCGACCGCCAGCTTCCTGTCTTCCTTACGCTCCTGCTTGAGTCTGCCTCGAAGCGACGCCTCGTGCGTCTCTCCCGAGTCGGCGCGGACGTGCCATACTCCGCCCGTCCCTTTGAGCACGACGCCCTCCTTGCGCGTCAACTGCTACCCTCGTTGCGCATCGAATCCCACCAGGGCAGCAGCTCGCTGCGCTTCGCCTTGATGAGGCCATCGAGTTTCAACTTCACTTCGTTGAGCGATAGTGCGCCCACCATTTTGCGCGCCTCTTCCTCGGTGGCGGCGAAGGCGAGAAACTCCGTCTCCAGATGCCCGCTGGCGACGGGATCGCCCTGGGCCCAGCGGACGAACAGCAGATAGGCGGCGAAAGGTCGTTGCTTCTCTCCGCTGGTATCGCTCACGATCTCCACGCTGTAGGAAGCGCCGTCGCTTCCTTCGAATGCGGCTGGGCGGTCGTGTACCGCCATGTACCCGCCGATCGTATTCGGGTCGCCCTTCGAATGGTCGGGGGGAAGGAATCTGCCCATCGTCAGCGGAGCCGGCGCTTGCCGACCATCTCCCTGAATACGTTTCCGGTGAGGAACGCAACGTTGGCGGGACGCTCGGCGAGACGCCTCATGAGGTACGGGTACCATTGAGTTCCAAATGGAACATACACCCTCATGCGGTAGCCCTCGCGGACCAGTTGGTCCTGGAGATCGCGGCGCACGCCGTAGAGCATCTGGAACTCGTAGCGATCGGGCGCGACGTCGTTTGCCTTGGCGAATCGTTTCGCTTCCCTGATGATCGCCTCGTCGTGGGTGGCGATGCCAGGGTAGTTCCCCTTGAGCATCAGCTCGTGCATGCACCGAACGTAGTTCGCATCAACATCCTTCTTGTCGGGAAAGGCGACCGTCTCCGGCTCCTTGTAGGCTCCCTTGCAGAGACGGACGCGCGCCTTGATCGAAATCGCGCGCTCGACGTCGGCGAAGGTGCGGTAGAGATAGCTCTGGAGCACGATCCCCACGTGCTCGGGGTACGCCGGATAGAGCCGCTGCTCGAACAGATCGATCGTGCGCTGAGTGTATTCGCTCGACTCCATGTCGATGCGCACGAACGAGCCACAGTCGCTCGCGCGCTGCAGGATCTTCTGCATGTTCGCGGCGCAGAGGTCCTCCGAGATATCGAGTCCCATTGCCGTGAGCTTGACTGAGACGTTGGCATCCGCTTTCTGCTCGTGGATGCGGTTGAGCATGCTGATGTACGCCTCGCCCGCAGCGCGCGCCTCCGCTTCGTTGTGAACGCTCTCGCCCAGCAGGTCGAGCGAGGCAGTGATACCGCGCGCGTTGAGCCTGGCGACGGCGGCGAGAGCCGTATCGACGGTCTCGCCGGCGACGAACCGGTTGGCAAAGCTCTTTGCCACCCTGTTGTTGCGGACGAATTTGAATATCTGCTGCTGGTCCGAGAGGTAGAGCAGTGCACTACGGAGCATCAGTTCTGGAGTGGCTGTGTGGTTGACACGGACGACCGGCGATTGGCGGCGCGACCGCGCCGTGAGAGATCGAAGATTCTTGTCACCGGGAACTGGCCGCCCTTCTTGAGATCGTTGTCGAACAGATTCCAGGTAGTGAAGCCATCGTCGCTCTCCGGTTCGAGCAGATAGACAACGAGCTCGCCGCGTGGCTGCGCCGTAGACACGATGAACGACTTCGGGGGAAGAGTCTGCAATCCTCGCTCCCATCGGCCTCTGAGACGGACTTCATGGTGCCCTTGAAACGTCCGCGGAGCGGTGATGATCGAATCGATCGTGAAGGATTCCCCGCGCGCCCTCCAGGCGGAATCGGAACGATCGACGCGAATGCCGTGGAGCCGGAGTAATGCCGCGACCGCGGTGTCCCCGGGCGCCACCACGTAAGCTGCCGGAGGTGTTCGATCGAGCGTCGATGTGAAGCGATCGTAGACAGGGATGCGAATAGTTCTGAAACGCCCCGTGCGTCGCTCGCCGCGCGGGACGCCAGGCTGGGTCAACGAGGAGTCGCCGGTCTTCTCCAGATCCTCCTTGATGACATCCATCATTCGCGGCGTTGTGATGAGCTCGGAGCGAATGGCGACCATTTGCACGGAATCGGGAGACCGACCCCACGCGAGCGGCTGACTATCCGCGCGCGCGGTCAGCGATCTGATCGCGCCTCCTTTCTCAGCGACCAGCGAAAGAACCTCGTTGACGAACGCGTAGGTGGAAGCGATCCGCCGGGCGAGCGAATCGTGCGAGAACGCTTCACTCAGGATTCCGATGCGGCCACGAATTCCATAATAGTTGGTGCCGAAGCGTGGGCGCGGGTCGTAGGTTGCCCAGCCTTCATGCACGCTCGTGTCCGCAATGGCGCCAGGCTGGTCGGAAATGAAGTTTCCGTAATCGAAGACCTCGAAGCCGTCGCGCGCCCGCAATCGCTCACGCAGAACCGGGAGCAGTGAGTCGCGCGCGTAAACTCCTCCGAACACCGCGGCCGGGCTCAACGACGGGGAATACGTCAGCGCGTATCCATGGAAGCTTCCGTCGGTGGTGTGGAGATCGACGAACACGTCTGGATCCCAGGTGTTGAACATTGTTAATGACGCGCGCGTCTCCGGAGCTTCTGCCTTTACGTAGTCGCGGTTGAGATCGAGGTTCTGCGCGTTCGGTCGGACGCCGACCATCTCGGGCCCATTCTGTTCCGTGCGGTTCACCGATTGCGGCGCAAACCGCTCATTCCCGTCGGCGTTGTAGATCGGCACGGCGATCAGAACGATGGAGTCGAGCACGTTCGGCTTGCTCGAAAAGGTGAGATCGCGAATCAGCGCCAGGAGCGCGTCCTTTCCCTCAACTTCGCCCGCGTGGATGTTGCCCTGGACGTACACAATCGGCCGCCCCGTTCGCTTCGCCTCGGATGCCGTGAAAACGAGCGGTCGTGACGCGATGACATAGGGAATGTCGCGCCCTTCACTCGTCTTGCCGATCGATCCAAAAAACAGAGGCGCTCGGAGCGCCCGCAGCGAGTCGAGAAACTTTCTGACGTCCGCGTAATGGGAGGTTTCGCGATATCGTGTCAGCTCGGGGCGAGTGCGGGGATAGTCCGCCGGGGTCAGCGGTCGCGGCGCTGGTGGCGTGCACGCGACGAGTGCTATCACTGTCGCCACTGCAAGAAACGACGAACGCACTTCGGCCGGCACTCCTATTCTCACGAGCGCTCGTCGGGATAGAAGACCTGCCTCCGTCGAGCCATCTCGAGCAGCAGTTCCGCGGGTTCGAAGCGTCCCGGAAAGCGGGCGTTCAGGTCCTCGAGTCGCTGAACCACAATCTGAATGCCGAGTGAATCCATGTAGCGGAATGGTCCGCCTCGAAATGGTGGAAAGCCGATTCCGAACACCGCTCCAACGTCGCCATCCCGCGCCGAGCGAATGATTCCATCGCTCAGGCACCGCGCGGCTTCGTTGAGCATCGCAAGTACGGTCCGCTGCTGAATCTGCACGGCCGGCATTTCCGGTAGGGCCGTCGCCTCAGCTCCGGCGGGAGGCGCGATAGATTTTACAATTGGAATGCTTCCCGGCGTGAGAAAAAGGCCGTACACGGAAGGGTCGACCTCTCCCTTCTTCCCTTCCTTGTCGTAGGTGAAAAAACCCTTCTTCGATTTTCGCCCGTAACGCCCGGCCGCAACCACCGCCTGAATCGATTTCGCCGGCTGCATCCGGTCCGGATATGCATCGGCCATGATTTTCCCCGCCTTGGTCGCGACGTCGAGTCCGACTTCATCGATGAGCGTGATCGGGCCTACGGGAAATCCGAAATCGACGAGCGCCTTGTCGATTATGTCGACCGCGACGCCCTGGTCGAGCATAATGGCGGCCTCGTTGATGTACGGCGAGAGAATCCGGTTGGCGTAGAACCCCGGTCCGTCATTCACGACGATGACAGTCTTCCCCAGCTTCTTCCCGTAGGCCACCGCCGTCGCGGTCACCTGCGGATACGTCTCCGCCGTCGTGATAACCTCGAGGAGCGGCATCTTCTGCACCGGGGAGAAGAAGTGCATTCCGAGCACGCGCTCGGGACGGCTCGATGCCTGCGCGATGAGGGAAATCGGAATAGTAGATGTATTAGTGGCGAAGATCGCATTGGGACTGATCGACGCTTCCGTCTCCCGCAACACCTGGTGCTTGATCGCGAGATCCTCGAACACAGCTTCGATCACGAGATCGACATTTCCGAATCCTGAATAGTCGACGGTTCCGCCGAGCAGCGCCATGTAGTCGCTGTACTGGATTTTCGTGATCTGCTTTCTGGTGAGGCGCTCCTTCAGAATATCCCGCACAGCCGCGTAACCTTTCGCGACTCGAGCATGATCGGCGTCCTTGAGACGCACGAGACTCCCGTGCTGCACCGCGATCGATGCGATCCCCGCTCCCATGAATCCGGCGCCGATGATCGCAATCTTGTTGACGGGCAGCGGCTCGAACGCCGCGACGGGCAGGTCCGGGTGTTGTGAGGGCTCGACGCCAGGATCCTTCTTCAGCTCGTTCGTCGCGAAGAAGAGGAAGATCAACTGTCGCGACACATCGGTCATCGCCATCTCCCCGAAGTGGCGAGACTCCTCGCGATACCCATGTGCAACGCCCTTCTCGTAACCGGCGGCGACGGCATCGATGGCGGCGATCAGCGCGGGATAATGGCCGCGCGATTTCGCGAGCGTCTGCTGGCGCGCCTTCCGGAGCACTATCGCGCGTCCCGCTGGGTTCCCATCGATGAAGACGCCCTTCATCCCACCGGTGTGCCGCTCGCTCTTCCTTTTCCCCTCCGCGACCTCGCGCGCCCGCTGAATGGCGACGGTGCGGAGTATCGACGGGTGCACGAGCTCGTCGATCAATCCTAGGTCGAGCGCCTTTTTCGCGCGGACCTGCTTGCCGGTCAGAATCATGTCCAGCGCGTTGGTGAGCCCGATCCTGCGCGGCAACCGTTGCGTGCCGCCCCCGCCGGGAATCAGTCCCAGCTGAACTTCGGGAAGACCGAGGATGGTCTTGGGATGGTCCGTCGCAATGCGGTAGCGACAGGCAAGCGCCGTCTCGAGTCCACCGCCGAGGCACGCGCCATGTATCGCGGCGATTATCGGAACCCGCAGGTGTTCGACCGAATCGAGGAGCATCTGCCCATCCCTGCTCAGTCGCTCGGCGTCGGTCGCCGTCTTGAGCTGCAAAAACTCTTCGATGTCGGCGCCCGCAATCCAGACGTCGGGCTTGCCGCTGATGAACACCGCTGCCTGGACGGTCGCGTCGCGCTCGAGTCTGCTCACGAGCGCGACGAACTCGTCCTTCACCGCGCGGTTCAGCTTGTTGACCGACTCGTTCGGAAGGTCGAACGTGATGATCGCGACTCCGTCGGTGACTTCGACGGAGAGCGCCGGTTTCCACCGTGTCCCGACCAATCCGCCGATCGTGACTTCCGAAGCCGAGCTCATCGTGTTCTCTCTACGACCATCGCGAAGCCCATACCGCCGGCCGTACATACGGTCATCAATCCGAATCGTCCGTCACGGCGCCGTAGCTCGTTCAGAAGCGTCGTCGTGATTCGCGCACCGGTCGCGCCAAATGGGTGCCCAATGGCGATAGAGCCACCCATGACGTTGAGCTTCGCTCGATCCACCTCGCCCACCGGTTGCGAGAAACCCGCTCTCTCCGCCCACCACTTCGACTCGAATCCCTTGAGATTCGACAACACCTGCGCGGCAAACGCTTCGTGCATCTCCACCAGATCGATGTCCTTCAACGTGAGCCCGGCCCGCTTGAGCGCGACCGGTGCCGCCAGCACCGGCGCCTGAAGAAGCTGCTCTCCGGGATCGAGTGCGGCGTAGGCGTACGATCTGATTATTCCGAGCGTAAGATAGCCGAGCGCCTTTGCCTTTTCCTCGTTCATGAGGAGAACGCACGCGCCACCATCGGTGAGCGGCGAGGAATTCCCGGCAGTCACTGAACCGTATTTCCTGTCGAAAACAGGCTTGAGCGCTGCGAGCTGCTCGTAGCTCGTATCCTCTCGAATGCCGTTGTCCGATATTAGCACGCTCTCGAATTTCGGCGGTACGTAGACCGGCATGATCTCGGCCGTCAATCTTCCGTCGGCGGTGCCCGCGGACGCGAGACGGTGCGAGCGAAGCGCGAAGTGATCCTGTTCCTCGCGCGAGATCGCGTTGAGCTTGGCCATCTTCTCCGCCGACTGTCCCATCGTCTCGCCGGTCGTAGGCTCGGCGATCGCCGGCGTGATGGGAACGAAATCCCTGGGACGAAGGCGGGCGAGAATCCTGAGCCGCGCGGGCAGTGATTTCGCCTTCGACGCCAGAACGAGCGTCTCCGCGAACCTTTGCGAGTGGAGAATCGGAATGTTGGAGAGCGATTCCGAGCCGCCGGCGATCGCAACATCGAGATGGCCAAGAGCGATCTGGTCGGCGGCGTCGGTGATCGCCTGATTCGCCGACGCGCACGCTCTGCTCACGGTGTACGCCTGGACACCCTTTGGTAAGAGGGGCAGCAGAGAGACCTCGCGCGCGATGTTCGGCTCGACCACTGACGGAACCACTGTGCCGAACACCAGCGCCTGCACTTCCTTTCCATCCAGATTCGTGCGTTGGAGCAACTCCGCGACGCACAACTTGCCAAGCTCGATCGCGGAAATCGACTTGAAGGCTGTTCCGGCCTTTGCAAATGGCGTCCGCACGCCCGCGACTATCGCGACGCGGCGCCCGTTCCCGAATGTTGCCATGAAGGGAACTTAGACGGGCGCCGTTTATCTATCTAGGACGTGCCTTCCACTCTCGTGGCACGCTCTTTCTCGAGCAGCAACCGCTTGCGCTCGAGCCCCCATCGATATCCACCGAGAGCACCGCTTTGTCTTACGACACGATGGCAGGGAATGACGACGGCAACTCGATTGTTCGCGCACGCGCTCGCCACGGCGCGCACTGCTTTCGGAGCTCCGATGGCACTGGCGATCTCGCTATAAGAGCGTGTCTCGCCAAACGGAATCCTCTGCAGCTCACGCCAGACCTTCCACTGAAACGCCGAGGCCTGAATGTCGAACGGGATGTCCAGTCGCACACGATCGCTATCTACCATCTCAATGATTTCAGCCACCCACACGCCTAGTGAGCTCGACGGAGTTGCGACGCGCGTGCGCGTGGCAGCGGGATACTCGCGCTCGAGCGCTGCCTCGAGAGTCTTCGCGTCGTCGCCGAGTGTAACCGCGCAGATGCCACGATCGGTTGCGCCGACCAGCAGCGTCCCGAGCGATGTTGTCGCAATCACGTAGTCGATGTGCGCTCCGGCGCCGCCACGGCGGTACGTCGCGGGTGTCATCCCGAGTCTTTTGTCGGAGTCGCCATAGACTCTGCTGCTCGACCCATAGCCGGCGCCGAAGGTAGCGCGGCTCACGGTCTCACCGCGCTTGAGCTCGCCCTTGAGCCGCTCGCTCTTCAGCGCGCGAATGTATTGGGCCGGAGTGAGTCCGAGTAGCTCCTTGAATTTTCGCTGGAGATGATATGGGCTGAGTCCCGACCGCTCGCCAAGCAACTCGAGCGTGATGCGCTCATCGCCGAGATCGGCGATGTGATTGTCGATGTAATCCCGCGCGCGCTCGACTGCGGGGTGGGTTGACTTCGCTCGATCGGGACGGCAGCGCTGGCAGGCGCGGAATCCCGCCCGCTCCGCCGCCTCTGAAGACGAGAAGAAAGCGACGTTATCGCGCTTTGGCCGCCGCGACGGACACGATGGACGGCAATAGATACCCGTCGTGGTGACACCATAGCGGAGGCGGTCATCGGCGGAGGAGTCTCTGTGGAGCACTGACTCCCAGGCAATAGCTTCATTCACGGGAGCCTCCTCCGTTGGATGTTTTGCTCTCATCAACGCCTTCCTTGTCGCTCGTTCTTTCAATACAGAAATCATAACAGCCGGCGTCAGTATCACGCACGTGGATATAGGCTACTTCGCGATCCAGAAGTAGCCGCTGGAACTCGGGTTCAACGAGCCCGTTGGAAACATACCTCTGGGCAACCAGTTGCCGGCCCGGCGCATAAGCGTTGAGAGTAAGCCGGTGGGAAAGCATGTCCGCCGGAAAGCCCCCATCTTGGCGATATCGCTCGCATTCGCGCTCGTGGATGAAAACGGGCCCGGGCAGGGGAAGGTTCTCCTTTCCGTAGAAGGGGTCGTAGGTAAACAGTATCCGGCGTTCTGTGCCGACTGCAAAAGCTCTGAGGCACTGCCGGCATGGCCCGTAACCGGTGGCCACTTCGGTGTGGGCGGGATGACCATAGCCCGGTGACCGCAGTGTCTTGCGGACAGTGTCTGCGATTCGGTCTCCGACGGCCACTACGCTATAGGACTGCATGATATCCTCACTGTGGAACGGTCTGTTTCGCTGTTCGTGCCGAATGATGCCGGTCCGTCAGCAGGCGTGATATCCGAATCTTGCGGTCAAATTCCTTATAATTCCGCTGCTTCTTTCCCTCTCTAATAATCGAAGAGAATGGCTGAATTCTCCGGAGAACAATTCGACCTTCTTGTAATCGGAGGCGGCATCACCGGGTGCGGAGTCGCGCGCGACGCGGCGATGCGCGGGTTGAACGT
>DASWGL010000385.1:0-3430 GCA_036393735.1 Gemmatimonadaceae bacterium
GCAAGTCGCACAGCTTGCCGCGCTCCTGGCCGAGAAGGGGAATACGAACGCAGTTACCGATGCCGGGGTCGCCTCGTTACTTGCGGTAGCCGCGGCCAGAGGCGCGGCGTACAACGTGCGGGTCAACGTGCAGGCGCTAGAGGACAAGTCGAAGGGCCAGTCTCTCGCGCGCGAGGCAGAGCAACTTGTGAAGAAGGCTAGCGACCTCGGGGACCAAGCCACCAGGCTCGTCGAGCGCGCGCTTTCCGGCTGACGCTCAACACGGAGTAAACCATGAGGATACGCGTTCGTGCATTTGTCCTCATTCCAAATCTGCTGGCGCTGAATGTGGTGGCAGGCCAGGTCGCGACGCCCGCCCGTTCGACATCGCTAATCGGTACGTGGGAAGCGGTGACTCGTTCGGCCGGTGGACTTGGATCGACGATCTCATTCGCGCCCGACAACTCGATGAGCTTTACCCTCGGCGCAATGGTTGACATGAAATACAAGCGCGCCCGGGACAGCCTCTACATCATCGATCCGGCGAATGGAATTAACGCGTTCAGGGTTTCGATCCTGCGCGACACGCTGGTCATGGTCAATCAGGGAAAGGAGCAGCGCGAGACGCGCGTCGGCGCGCCATTGAAGGGCGCCGATCCGGTGATCGGCCGCTGGACGTACCTCCATTACACCGGCGTGCCCGCGTTCGAGGAATACACGCCAGGCGGGGATTTCCGCCTGAGAGTACCGATCCGCACGCTGGAAGGGACCTATGTGACGATGGGCGATTCGGCGATGCTCCATCTCCCAGGACCGGGAGGAGGAGACCGCGCGGTACGGTTCGCGGTGGTGGGCGATACTCTTCAGCTGACCTGGAACGGTCAGACCAGCCGCTACGTCAAGGCTACGCCTCTGGGACGGCTGATTCCGTCAACGCCCGAGCGACGCTGAGAGGCGGGCGCCGCTAAGGCGCCAGAGTCGTTAAGATGCGCGGTCCGTTGTTCGTGACCGCGATCGTGTGCTCGAAGTGCGCAGACCGCGTCCCATCAACGCTGACAACCGTCCATCGGTCCGGCATCGTTCGGGTGCCGGGCATTCCTACGTTCACCATCGGCTCGATAGCGATCGTCAGTCCCGGCTGAAGGCGGACGCCTCGCTTTGGCTTGCCATAGTTCGGCACCTGCGGATCCTCGTGGAATCCGACTCCAATTCCATGTCCAACGAGATCGCGTACCACGCTGAAGCCCGCCGCTTCGACCACGCCCTGCACGGCCGCACCGATATCGCCGATATGATTCTCAGCGGTTGCCGCCTTTATCCCGGCTGCTAGCGCCTTCTTCGTGACGTCGAGCAGCTTCTTCGACTCCGCATCGACTTTCCCGACTGCGACGGTCGTAGCTGAATCAGTGTAGTACCCATCGAGCTTCACGCCGATGTCGATCGAGACGAGGTCTCCTTCCTCGATCAGGCGCTTCTTCGACGGAATCCCGTGGACGATCTCCTGATTGATGGACGTGCAGATGCTCGCGGGGAAATTGTAGAGGCCCTTGAACGCCGGTGTCGCGCCGGGATGGTTGCGAATGAACTCGTCGGCAATCTTGTCCAGATCCAGAGTCGTCATGCCTGGACGTACGCTCTTCTCCAGCAGCAGCACCGTTGCCGCCAGTATCTCGCCCCCGCGCGCCATGATCTCGATTTCGCGCGGCGACTTGATCTGGATCATTTCTTGAGCGCCTTGACAGCGCGGCTTGTCACTTCGTCCACCGAAGCATCCGCGTCTATCCTCTGAACTTTCATCTTATGGTCGGCGTACCAGTCGATCACTGGTGCCGTCTGCCTGCGATAGACCTCGAGGCGATTCCGCACTGCTTCGGGCTCGTCGTCCTTGCGACGTACGAGCTTTCCGCCGCATTTCTCGCAGCTCGAGCCCGGCTCGCGCCCGGTGTAGGGCGTCTGACAGCCCTCGCAAACAGTGCGGGTGCTCAACCGTTTCACCAGCTCGTCATCGTCCACATCGAACAGCAGCACCTTGTCCACCTTCTTTCCGATCTCATCGAGCATAACCCCGAGCCCCTCGGCCTGCGGCACGGTGCGAACCGCGCCATCCAGAATGGCTCCCTTTTTCGTCGCGGGCGAGGTCATGACATCCTGAAGAATACCGAGGATGACTGAATCCGGCACCAGATCACCGCGATCCATATAGGCCTTTGCCTCGAGCCCGCGCCTGGTGCCGTCACGGACCGCCGCTCGCAGGACGTCGCCGGTCGCGATCTTCGGAATCCCGAGTCGCATGGCCAGTTTGTCCGCCTGCGTTCCCTTACCCGCTCCGGGCGGACCGAGCAGCACGATGATCATCGGAGATACCGGCAAAAGAGTCGGAGGAGCTTTTGGCTCCTCCGATCGAAGTCTAGTAAGTGCCGCCGGTCGTACGGCCGCGGAATCGCACTCGTCCCTTCTTCATGAAGCCATCATACTTTCTGAGCAGCAGGTGCTGATTGACCTGCGCCATCGTGTCGAGCGCGACACCGACTACGATCAGCAGCGATGTTCCACCAAATCTGAACGGGACGTTGATCATGTCGGCGATGAACACCGGCAGCAGCGCGATGAACGTAAGGAACAACGCGCCGGGGAACGTGATGCGCGACACGACGTGATCGATGTACTCGGCCGTCCTGGCGCCGGGCTTCACGCCCGGAATGAATCCGCCCTGCTTCTTCAGATTCTCCGAGATGTCGACCGGGTTGAAGATGATAGACGTGTAGAAGTACGTGAAGAACACGATCAGAATCGTCTGCAGCAAGTAGTAGAGCCAGGTACCCGGCTGGAAGTATTCGGAGATGATGCGCGCGTTCTCGTTGCCACTGAACTGCGCGATTGCGCCAGGGACGACGATCACCGATGAGGCGAAGATGATCGGCATCACACCCGCCGCGTTCACGCGCAGCGGAATGAAATTCTTCGCCGCTTCCCTCTGCCGGCCTCGTGCCATGGTCCGCTGCGGGATCTGAATCATCACCCTTCGCGCTGCCATGGTAATCGCGATCGTACCGGCAACGACTCCCACCATGACGATGCCGAGCACCACCAGCGAGAATGGACCGACCGCCTGCGTCTTCACGAAGCCCACGGTACTGAAGATTCCCGGCCAGAACCGCTCGACGATCGAGAAGAATATGATTAGCGAGGCCCCGTTACCCAGGCCCCTCTCAGTGATCTGCTCTCCGAGCCACATCACGAAGATCGCGCCAGTGGTTAGAACCGTCACCATCTGGAGCTTGAACCCGAACCCGGGGTTGACCACCGCGTTCTCGAGGGACGACGTGAAGAGCGCGAATCCCCACCCTTGCACGACGGCGAGGACGACCGTCACGTAGCGCGTCCACTGCGTCACGCGCTTCCTGCCTTCCTCGTCCTTCTGCAGCTTCTCGACGGTCGGGATCACCACGCC
>DASWGL010000386.1:0-3857 GCA_036393735.1 Gemmatimonadaceae bacterium
TTCGATTCCCGCCACTCGGGATTAGATTTCACATGATGAAGATCGCCGTTCTCGACCCCGCCAGCGGTATCGCCGGAGACATGTTCCTCGGCGCCCTCGTCGACGTGGGGTTGGACAAAGCATGGCTCGAGCGGCTGCCAGCAACGCTGGGATTGTCGGGCGTCGATGTGCGCATCGCTGATGTACAACGCTCGCACGTTCACTGCGTCAAAGTGGACTTCGACATTCCGCCGCAGCCTCACGGGAGAGCTGTCTCGGAAATTCATCGCCTGATCGATATCGTGAAGATTCCGGATAAGGTCGCGCGCTCGGCCCATGCGGCGTTCGAGGCGATTGCGGCCATTGAAAGCGAGATCCACCGCGTCGCACCGGACGAGCTGCACCTTCACGAAGTCGGAGCGGTCGACGCGATTCTCGACATCATCGGGTCGATCTGGGGTGTCGAGATGCTCGGGATTGAACGCATCTATAACACGAAGGTCTCGCTGGGGGACGGCACGGTGAAAACTGCGCACGGAGTTCTCCCGGTGCCTGCACCAGCGACGATCCGTTTGCTCGAGGGATTCAACGTCCGCCACGGACCGCCGGGATCGGGAGAGCTTACGACGCCAACGGGCGCCGCGCTGCTCCGCGTTCTGTCGAAGGGCGCGCCTCCTCAGGAATACAGTCCCCGGCAAAGCGGCTACGGAGCCGGCACGCGCGATATCCAGGGCCAGCTCAACGCGCTCCGCATCATCGTAGGCGAAGCCACGGTCGATCACCATGATCATCACGATCACCACCATCGCGAGCACGTTCACACGGAACATCTCCACGTGCTGAGCGCGGACATCGATGACATGTCGCCGGAGGAGCTCGCGGGCGCCGCCGATGTGCTGCGCGCCGAAGGTGCTCTCGACGTGGTGCTACTGCACACGACCATGAAAAAAGGAAGGCTTGGAACTCGCGTCGAGGCGCTCGTACAGACGTCGGATCTCGCCCGGCTCGAGGAGAAGATCTTCACTCAATTCACGACGCTCGGAGTGAAGACGTTCGACGTAGTGCGAAACGCGCTCGAGCGTGAGTCGCGTCTCGTTCGATTCGATGGGCGTGACATCCGGGTCAAGGTTGCCACGCTTCCCGACGGCACCCGAAGAGCGAAGCCGGAGTTCGACGACCTGCGGCGCGTCGCTGAAGAGACGTCACGGCCACTGGCCGAGATTCGATCGGAAGTAATGCGCGCGCTCAATGAAGCCGATCTCGCATCATCCACGGCGCGAGGAAAATAACTTGGACCTCGAGGTGAAGCTCATCGCCGCGGTTCGCGCGGCCGCTGGAGACCGCGTCGCCTATGTCTGCTACTCGGGCGGCGTCGACTCGACCCTTGTGCTCGCCGCGTCGGTGCGAGCGGGAATCGATACGGTTGCACTGCTTGGCGTGAGCCCCTCACTCGCTGCCGCAGAGCGCGCCGATGCTCATCGGATCGCCAACGAGATCGGGGCGAGCGTCGAGGAAGTCGAGACCAATGAGATGGAGCTCGCTGGATATCGCGCCAACGCCGGCGATCGCTGCTATTACTGCAAAAGCGCGCTGTACGACACAGTTCAGGCGCTCGCGGCGACGCGAAACTCGGAAGAGGTGATCTTCGTCGGTACGCACGTCGATGACCTGGGCGAGCACCGGCCCGGTCTCCAGGCGGCGATGGAGCGGGGCGTCGTTGCGCCGCTCGTCGACGCGGGATTCAACAAGTCGGAAGTACGCGCTCTTGCGCGGCGATGGAATCTGTCGAACGCCGAGAAGCCGGCCGCGCCGTGTCTGGCGAGCAGAGTGCCGGTCGGAATCGAAGTGACCCCGGAACGACTCGCGCAGATCGAAGCAGTCGAAGAATTCCTGCGCCTGCACGACATCTGGCCCGCCCGTGCGCGCTGGCACGAAGGAGTAGTCCGCCTGGAGATTCCGGCGGAGATGTTCGAGCGTGTCGTGACGGACCCGCTTCGCCAGGAGCTGCGACGCGCATGCAGGAAGGCCGGCTTCAAGTTCGTCGCACTCGACCTGGGCGGACTCCAGAGCGGAAGTGTATCGCTCCCCCTGGTGGCGTCGTGACGCACGTCCGGTGGGACGTCGATCGCGAATCGCGCACCGGAGTTCCAGAGGTGGTTTATGGTCCCGGAAAGACGCCCGCGCATCTTCGTCAGATCTTCGAGAACACGTCGGAGCTTCGCATGGCGTCGAGGCTGAGCGAAGAGCAGATGGAGGTCCTAAGTGATCTGGCGACCATCTACCGGGAAGCACGCATGGCTGTCCGCAATCCTCGCGCGAGGAGGGACATGCCGCTGGTGCCGGTTATTACGGCTGGAACCGCCGACATTCCCGTTGCTCTGGAGGCGGCGACTACACTCGACGCCATGGGCGTTCCGACAGCGACGCACTTCGATGTCGGCGTCGCGGGGATACATCGCCTTCAATCCATTTTGCCGGAGCTTGCTGCGGCTCGCGTGTGCATTGTCGTCGCGGGAATGGATGGAGCGCTACCCGCAGTCATCGCTGGTTTGCTCCGCGCGCCAGTGATCGGAGTGCCGACTTCTGTTGGAACTGGCGTTGCTCAGGGGGGAATGGTCGCGCTCAACACCATGCTGGCGAGTTGCAGCCCCGGAGTGGCGGTAGTGAACATCGACAACGGATTCGGCGCGGCGTGTCTGGCGCTCAAGATCCTTGGTTCCAACCAGCCCGACTAAGCTCGAACAGCAAATCTTCGCGCACGCGCAAGCGACTGGAATAGACAGTGCTGCATGATTGGCAACCTCTGCCGGAGTGTACTTCATGGCCATCGCATACGGCGACCCGCTACTGCTCAATCTTGGTCTATTGCTGATTCGGCTGGTATTCGGCCTGGTGATGGTCGCTCACGGAGCACAAAAGCTCTTCGGATGGTTCGGCGGCTATGGATTGACAGGAACCGGGGGGTTTTTCGAAACGCTCGGTTTTCGCCCCGGGCGCCGGTTCGCGTTTATCGCCGCGCTCGGTGAGTTCGTCGGCGGCTTGTTGTTCACACTCGGGTTTCTCGGACCCATCGGACCGGCGCTCATTCTCGCGGACATGCTCGTCGCATCGATAAGTGTCCACTGGCGCAACGGACTGTTCGCGACGACCAACGGAGTCGAGGTGCCGCTCCTTTACGCGACCGCCGCAGTGGGAGTAGCGCTTATCGGGTTTGGGAACTACTCGCTCGATGCCGCTCTGGGACTCACCCAAATCTGCACAAGCTCAAAGTGCTACACATGGACGCCGGGACTCATTGGACTGGCGCTGGCGGTCGGAGTGATCGGAGGCATCGCCAATCTTCTGCTGAGAAAGAAGCCGACAACACCGGACGTCTGACTTTCTCGGTCACGCCGATGTCATGCGGTCAATCGCACTGCTCGGCATGAAGGTCGCATTTGTAGTCAGCCGTGAGATCGAAATCGGCGGGATCAAACGCGAGTGATAAAGGAGTGATGGTGGCGCGATGACCGAAGCGGGCCAATCGAGCTCCGCAGCCCCCGCGGTGCTCGGTGACCGTCAGATATTGATCGCGTTCAGCGGCCTAGTCCTGGCGATGCTGCTCGCCGCGCTCGACTCCACGATCGTCTCGACCGCCCTGCCGACCATCGTGAGCGAGATGGGCGGGCTCGAGCACCTTGCCTGGGTGGTGACCGGCTATCTGCTGGCGCAAACCATCGTCACTCCTGTGTACGGAAAGCTGGGCGATCTGTACGGGCGGAAGATCGTGCTGCAATCGGCTATCGTGCTCTTCCTCATCGGCTCGGTCCTCTGCGGGCTGAGCCAGAACATGACGCAGCTGATTCTCTTTCGCGCGATCCAGGGATTAGGCGGGGGCG
>DASWGL010000387.1:0-2537 GCA_036393735.1 Gemmatimonadaceae bacterium
ACGTCCATCAAGGTTGTTCTCGACGCGCTTTGGAAGTCCGACGCTCTGATGCGCAAGCAGTTCGAAGCGTGGACGGGGATGGTCGCCGATGAGACGCGCGATCCTGACGCTTCCCTTCCACCGGTCGAAATCAGTGGAGTCTTGCAGGACGTCCACGAGGGCACCGTGCCGATCCTCCATTACCAAGATGCCGTAGTTTGCCCAGTCAAACTGACTAACAAACTGACCACCTCCGTGGTGCGTCGGTGCCGGACTTTCCCGTCGTTCAAGTCGTCCTCCGCCGGAAGAAACGCGCACCGCTTGCATCGATACAGAAGCGTCAGCTATGCTCTCTAGTAGTCCATATCTACTCTCCGCCTCACGCACCCTTAGGAAAAACTCGCGCGAGCCGCGGAACCACAAACACCGAATCTCCTTTCCGAAGTGCGAGCTCTTCAAACCTCGCCGCGGGTAGCTCCACCTCTATCACCTTCCCACTTGGTTCGGAGAGCTCCACTCGCACCACGTGCCCGACTGTGCGGACATGGCGGACTGTTGCCCGCATCTCCAGCCCCCGGTTCGGCACACGCGTAATGTCGAAGTCATGGCTCCGAACGATGGCGAGCGCCCATTGATCTTCAGCCTCCGCCAGCTCTGGCGCTTGGATTGTGGAGCCACCGATGTCGACCTCGCCATTGCGAAGACGTCCGTGAAAGAGATTGACGCCGCCGAGGAAACTGTACACAAAAGGCGTTGCCGGATTCGCATACACGTAGTCCGGACTTCCCTCCTGCTCGACCCGACCGTTGTTCATGACTACGATTGCGTCCGCAACCTCCAGCGCCTCCTCCCGATCGTGCGTCACGAGAACCGTTGTCACCCGAAGCTGGTCTTGTAACTCCCGGAGCCACCGCCGCAGATCCTTTCGCACCATGGCATCGAGCGCACCGAACGGCTCGTCGAGAAGGAGGACCCGGGGTTTCACCGCAAGTGCGCGAGCCAGAGCGATACGCTGGCGCTGACCGCCAGAGAGCTGCGAAGGATAGCGATCACGCAGCCATCCGAGCTGCACGAGATCGAGTAGCTCTTCGACAGTCGCACGAATCTGACCGCTGCTCGGGCGCTCGCGTCGTGGACGCACGCGTAATCCGAACGCTACATTCTCGAAAACAGTCATATGCCTAAAGAGCGCGTAATGCTGGAACACGAACCCGACCCCACGATCACGCGCCCTACGACCGTTAGCATCCTCTCCGTGCAAGTGGACCGTACCCGAATCGGGAAAATCCAGTCCCGCAATGATGCGTAACAACGTCGTTTTGCCCGACCCAGATGGACCGAGCAGCGCGACGAGCTTTCCCGTCGGCGCGGCAATGCTTACGTCTTGAAGCGCGACTTGGTCGCCGAATGTTTTTCTCACGTTCCGTACTTCGATGCTCATGACTGACTTCCTTCCACGTCTTCTTTCTGCGACCTTCGCTCGCTAGACTGATGTACCTCGACGATCTTCTGCAACACGAGTGTCACCACCGCGAGCAACGAGAGCAGCGAAGCCACGGCAAACGCGGCCGCGGAGTTATACTCGTTGTATAAAGCCTCAACGTGCAGTGGGAGCGTATTGGTGACGCCACGGACATGCCCTGAGATCACTGAAACAGCGCCAAATTCGCCTATCGCGCGCGCGGTGCAGAGAATCACGCCGTAAAGCAGGCCCCATTTAATGTTCGGCAACGTGACGCGAACAAAGGTCTGCCATCCGCTCGCGCCGAGTACCACCGCTGTCTCCTCTTCTTCATTCCCTTGCTCCTGCATCAGAGGAATGAGCTCCCGCGCGATGAACGGAAGAGTCACGAAGATTGTGGCTAGCACGATCCCCGGGACCGCGAACGCAATTCTGATATCACGTGCAGCGAGCCATGAGCCAAACCAACCTTGGGCGCCGAAGAGAAGCATGAAGGCCATCCCCGCGATCACCGGAGAGACCGCAAACGGAATATCGATGATCGTCGTAAGAATGCGCTTCCCGCGAAATTCGAATTTTGCCAGAGCCCACGCGGCGGCGACGCCCAATACGAGATTCAACGGGACGACGATCAGCGCGACACCCATAGAGAGGCGGAGTGCGGAGAGCGCATCCGGGTTCCGAAGCGACGACAAGTAAATGCGGAATCCCGCGCGCAATGCTCCAACGAACACCACCACTAGTGGAAGCACCACAAACAAGCCGAGAAATAAGACAGCGATTCCGATAAGGGCTGCACGGGTTGCTCTTGGTTCAGTAATCGCGGTCGAGGCTGCACCACTCATGGTGCGTGTCTTCGGCCAATGCCCTGCAGGGCGTTGATTGCCAGCAGCAACGCGAATGACACGATGAGCATGCCAGCTGAAATCGCCGCCGCTCCCTGATAGTCGAACTGATCGAGCTTCGCCATCACCAATAACGGGGCGATCTCGGTGCGCATCGGCATGTTGCCCGAGATGAACACCACTGAACCGTACTCGCCAAGTGCGCGCGCAAAGGACAGCGTGAAGCCGGTCAACAGCGGAGGCAGCAGGGT
>DASWGL010000388.1:0-4944 GCA_036393735.1 Gemmatimonadaceae bacterium
GAACTTGAAGGCGGAACCACATTTACCTTTGTCACCAACGGCATCGAAGCGGCGCTCGAGCAGGCGCGCGGAGCGGCTGGCTGTATGGATGTATCCCTCGCCGGCGGAGCGAAGGCGGCACAGCAGTACCTCGCCGCCAACCTCGTCGACGAGATGGAGATCAGCCTCGTGCCGACGCTCCTCGGCAGCGGTGAGCGGCTTTTCGACGGTGTCGGCGACGACTTGCATCGGCTCCAGCTCGTACGGACGGTAGCCGCCCCGAACGTAACGCACCTCAAGTTCACGAAGCGCTGAGTAGCCATGCGTTGCAGCGGCAAATCACCCACGTATATTCTGCTCGCCGCTCAGCGCGTCCCGTCGCCAGCGACAGCTTCGCGTCCCCCTACGGAAAGGGTTTTCCGTGACCACTGACGTCACCACCTTCGATGCGATCGTCGTGGGCTCGGGGATCTCCGGCGGATGGGCAGCCAAAGAGCTCTGCGAAAAGGGACTCAAGACACTAGTCCTGGAGCGCGGGCGCAACGTAGTCCACATCAAGGATTACCCCACGATGAATCTCAACCCGTGGGAGCTCCCGCATCGCGGCGCAATGTCGCGTCAGCAGCTGAAAGAGAATCCGCTCATCAGCAAGGCGGCCGGATACGGCGAAGACACGGCTCATTTCTTCGTCAAGGACCGTGACCATCCCTACGTCCAGGAAAAGCCCTTCGACTGGATCCGTGGCTACCAGGTCGGCGGGAAGTCGATAATCTGGGGGCGCGCCTGCCAGCGGTGGAGCAAATACGAGTTCACCGCGCCCGAGCGACAGGGTTACGGCATCAACTGGCCGATTGGCTACGACGATGTCGCGCCGTGGTACTCGCACGTCGAGAAGTTCATCGGCGTGTGTGGCAATCGCGATGGCCTCGAAGCAATGCCCGACGGGGAGTATCTACCGCCATTCGATTTCAACTGCGTCGAGCGACACTTGAGCGAGAAGGTCCGCGCGCATTACGGCAATCGATACGTCGTGCAGGGACGGTGGGCACACCTGTCCCAACCGAAAGCGATCCACCTCGAGCAGGGCCGCGGTACTTGTCAGGCGCGGAACCTCTGCATGCGAGGATGTCCGTACGGTGGATACTTCAGCTCCAACGCATCCACGCTTCCGTGGGCGGCGAAGACCGGAAACCTGACGATCCGGCCAGACTCGGTCGTCCATTCTGTCATCTACGACGAAGCGAAAGGGAGAGCGACGGGCGTCCGCGTGATCGATGCGAAGACCCACGCTGTGACCGAGTATCACTCGCGCATCGTGTTCATGAACGCATCCGCGCTCAACACGACTCTCATCCTCCTCAACTCCACATCCAACCGATTCCCACACGGATTCGGCAACGACAGCGGCCTGTTGGGCAAGTACGTCGCCCACCACAACTACCGCACTGGGGCGAATGGAAAGATCGATGGCTTCGAGGACAAGTACTTCTACATACGGAACCCCACCGAGTGCATCCTCGTCAATTTCCGCAATCTCGGAAAGCAGGAGATGGACTTCGTGGGCGGTTACACGACCTTCACGGGAGCATACCGGGAGCGCGGAGAGCCGACGACGGAGCGCGTCGGCGGTGAGTACAAGGACGCGCAGGCGCAGCCCGGGCCGTGGGGCATCTACATGTACATGCAGGGTGAGACGATTCCGAGAGAGTCCAATCACGTTCGGCTGCATGAGATTGAGAAGGACCAATGGGGAATCCCGCGTCTCGTCACATCGGTCGGGTACGACGAGAACTCCGAGAAAATGATTCGCGACTGGCGCACCGAGGCGAAGGCGATGCTCGAGGTGGCGGGTTGCCACGATGTCCAGACGCACGACAATCACCAGGCTCCCGGACTCGACATCCACGAGATGGGCGGTGCGCGCATGGGGAGCGATCCAAAGAACTCGGTCCTCAACCAGTGGAACCAGCTGCACTCGGTACCAAACGTGTTCGTCACCGACGGTGCCTGCATGACGTCCACCGGCAACCAGAGCCCTTCAATCCTGTACATGGCGCTCACGGCCCGTGCGGTGAACCACGCGGTCGAGGAGATGGGGAAGCAAAACCTGTGAGGTGTCTCCTATGCCTCCGATGAATCGGCGCGAAGCGTTGAAAGCGACGACTGCCGTCCTGGGCAGCGTGCTTCTTACGTCGAACGGTTTCTTAGTCGCGTGCGCGCGCGACTCGAACCGCGCGGCGGGGAAGATTCTATCGGTCGACGACCAGTCGCTGATAGAGGAGATCGCGGATACACTACTACCTACAACTCCATCATCGCCGGGCGCGAAGGCGGCTGGCGCCGGCGCCGCGATCAACCTGCTGCTCACGGACTGTTACGAGCCGGACCAACAACAGCGTGTTGTGAATGGATTGAAGGAGTTTCGCAGCGTGTGCCGCAAGCGCTGCGGCGATAACTTCGCATCGCTTCCTCAGAAAGAGCGCGAGCAGGTGCTGCGCGAGATCGACGCTGAGGCACAGAAGGCCGGCTCCACACACTACTTCGGGCTGGTTCGCGAGCTTTCGCTTCAGGCCTATTTCTCTTCCGAGATCGGGATGACGAAGGCGCTCCGCTACATAATGGTTCCCGGAAAATGGGTGGGCTGTGTGCCGCTGTCGCCAGGGCAGCCCGCGTGGGCATGACATCCAGCGAATACTGGCGGTCCGGATTGGTTAAAGCAGGAGTCCTGCTTCTGGTCTTCGGCACGGGCCCGCTTCTTTTCATCATTGTGGCCGCGGCGATTGGACTCTGGCCGGACCCGAACCCCAATCCAGTTGGACCCGGACTTCTCGCAGGTCTTACTTTTTGGCCAGGTCTGATTTGCCTGATTGTCGGCATTACCCGCGTTAGGCGCGACAAACACAGCGCGGTCTAGGAGCGACAAGAATGCCTCAGACAGCCCCTCGCTGCCCTAAATGCCAGAAGACAATGGAACGCGGGTACGTGCCTGATATTGGGCATGGGCAGGTTTACCTGACAGGCTGGTCGCCGGGTGCGCCGGAGCGCCGACGCTTCTTCGGGGGAATCAAGTTTCGCGCGAAAGAGCATCTACCGTTCACAGCGTTTCGATGCCCCGGCTGCGGCTACGTCGAATTCTATGCGCCGTCCGACTGAGCATTTAAACTGAGAAGCAGGACTCGCGATCACCATTGGTTCGATCCTCACCCTATTCGCTGCGATGCAGCTCACCGGCCGGGTCCGCTGGAGCGATGTGTTTGCGTCGAGACCGGCAGCGGCCGCCAGGACGTAGGACCTAACGCACTCCGCGGCTGACGAGCACTTTTTGCATCCCACTTTCAGCGTCGCGATTGAACTGGATAGCAGCGCGGCACTCAGGAACGGATTGTGTCTAAAGTAAGAATCGGGATCGTCGGCTCTCGCTTCCAGGCGGATTGCATTGCGGCATCGGTCAAGGCAATGCCGGAGGAGATGGAGGTTGTGGCCGTTGCATCCCCGACGAAGGGGAACGCGGAAGCATTTGCGCGGCGTCACAGTATAGCAGGTTTTTATGCAGACTACCGTGAGATGCTGCACGACCCCGCGATCGAGATGATCTCCATAACGGCGCCGAATCGCCTACACGCCCGCATCACGATCGAAGCCGCCGCCGCCGGAAAACACGTTGTTTGCGAGAAGCCGCTGTGCGTGACGCTCGAGGAAGCGGATGCGATGATCGACGCGTGCGCCAAGGCCGGTGTCCTTCTTCTCTACGCCGAGGAGCTCTTCTTTGCACCGAAATACGTGAAGGCGAAGCAGATGGCCGACGAAGGCGCATTCGGCCGCGTTCACCTCGTGAAACAGGGCGAAAAGCACTCCGGTCCGCACTCCGATTGGTTCTGGGATGTCGACCAGTCCGGCGGCGGCGCCCTCATGGACCTCGGCTGCCATGGCATCGCCTTCTGCTGGTGGTTCCTCGGCAAGCAGAAAATAAAGAGCGTGTACTCGCAGCTCTCGACCCAGGTGAATGCTCATCGCACCAAGGGGGACGACGAAGCCATCACGATCATCGAGTTCGAGAATGGCGCCATCGGCATGGTCGAGAACAGCTGGAACCGGCCGGGCGGGATGGACGACACCATCGAAGTCTTCGGCGACAAGGGACAGACCTACGCCGACATGCTGATGGGCAACGCGCTCCCGACCTACTCCGAGGTCGGATTCGGGTATGCAGTGGAGAAGGCGTCGGCCACCAAAGGTTGGACGTATCCCGTTTTCGAGGAGCATTGGAACTACGGCTTTCCGCAGGAGATGCGGCACTTCGCGCGTTGCGTGCGCGGGAAGGAGAAGCCGATCTCGGATGGCGAGACGGGACGCATCGTGATGGAGGCAGTGTACGCGGCCTACGCCTCGGCCGGTCTGGGCCGAAAAATCATGCTCCCCTTCCGCCCGAAGGGAATCGCCAAGCCAATCGATCTCTGGAAGAAGCCGGAGCTCGCGCAGGCGGCGCTCTGAATGCGACTCGCCGGCGCGATCGACATCGGCGGGACCGCCATCAAGATCGGGATCGTCGATGAAGACGGCACGATCATCAGGCGCGAGCGCACTCCAACGAGCCGGGATGGCGAGCCAGTAGCTCTCCTCGACGCCATCGTAGCGTCGCTTCGTCCGATGATTGATGCAGCGAAGGGAAAGAAAAACCCGGTGTCAGGGATTGGCGTGTCGGTTGCGGGTTTTCTCGATCCCGAACGCCTCGGGATGATCCACAACGCGAACCTGCCGGCACTCCGCGGGTTTCCCTTGCGCCGCGCGCTCGAGAAGCGATTCTCGCTCGACTGTCCGCTCGAGGTCGACTCGAACGCCGCCGTTGTGGCCGAGTACCGGCACGGGGCCGGTCGAGGGTCGACGCGGTTGCTGGGCGTGACTCTCGGGACGGGGCTTGGCGGGGGAGTGATCATCGATGGACAGTTACTGCGCTACACCGGTGAG
>DASWGL010000389.1:0-6846 GCA_036393735.1 Gemmatimonadaceae bacterium
CTCATAGGGTGCTGGGCACTTTGATGCGTCCAGCGATTATCTCCTGCTTCAGCTCCTCGACGCGCGCGTGCACGCTGTCGGGAATGAGCGCGCGATTGCGATCGTCGTAGATGTAACCGACGCCACCTTCCTTCAATCCAAACGAGTAGATGCCACCTTTGAAAGTGTGGCTCTGAACCCTCCGAATCGCATCGAACGTCGCGGTGTTGACGCCTTTCACCATGGAAGTGAGAACATGTCCCGGCGCCTCGTCGTTCTGGTCGGAGTCGACGCCGATGGCGAGCTTGTTGGTCGCGCGCGCAGCCTCGAATACGCCCTGTCCGGTCGAGCCCGCGGCGTGGAAAATCACCTCGACGCCCTGGTTGTACTGGCTGAGCGCCAGCTCCTTGCCCTTGCCCGGATTCTTGAACGCGTCGGGCGTGACGCCCGCGTACTGCGCGATGACCTGGCAGTCGGGACACACCTTTTTCACTCCGGCGCGATAACCTGCCTCAAATTTGTGGATGAGTGGAATATCCATTCCGCCCACGAATCCGACTTTCTTCGTGTGGCTGACGAGCGCCGCCAACGCACCGACGAGGTACGATCCTTCCTCCTCGCGGAACTTGAGTGCGGCGACGTTGGGTGGCGGTGGAATGACGTTCCCGTTTTTATCCGTCGCGAGCGCGTAGTCGATTCCCGCGAATGCGGTGTTCGGATACTCCTTGGCGAGATTGGCGAGATCGTCGGTGAAGATGAAGCCGACGCCGATGACGAGATTCATTCCCTCTGCCGCCAGCAGTCTCAACCCCGCTTCGCGATCGGCGCCTTCGCCGGGCTCGATGAAGCGGATATTGGAGCCGAGCATCTTGGTCGCGCTATCGGCTCCGGCGTAAGCCCCGTCGTTGAACGACTTGTCACCGCGCCCGCCCACGTCGAGGACGATTCCGATGCGAATCGGAGACGTCTCCTTTCCCTCGGCCTTGGCGCTCCGTCGGGTGAAAAGGAGTGCAATGTGTACGGCTAGCAGGAGGGAGGTGACGAGGATCAGCTTTCTCATCTGAACAGAAGAATCGCCCACTACACAGCCGGTTGCAAGACGAGTGTCGGCTCTCAGAGATCGTGCAGAACACTGCTTCGGTGGCGGCTCTCCGCGTCGCGCAGAACACCACATCAGCGGCGGCTCTCCGCGTCGCGCAGAACACTGCATCAGCGGCCCCCTTTCAAATGCATCACGTCACGCATTGATTTCAGTGCATGGCCGAGCGGATACGGACGCGCTTTCTTGTGGTGGGGAGCGGAGTTGCTGGTCTTCACACCGCATGGCGCGCTTCCGCTGACGGCGACGTGATGGTGCTGACCAAGCGATCGCTTTTCGACAGTGCGACGGCGTATGCCCAGGGCGGAATCGCCGCCGCACTTGGCGCCGGAGATTCGCCCGAGCTACACCGAAAGGACACTTTGGCAGCAGGTGCGGCCCTCGCTGACGCGAAAGCAGTCCAAGTCCTCGTCGAAGAGGGTCCCGCGCGAGTCCGTGAGTTGGCGACCGCCGGTGCGCAGTTCGATCTGGAGCCGGGAGGGAATTTCAAACTCGGTCGTGAGGCTGCCCACTCTCGCCGACGGATCGTGCATGCGCACGGAGATCAGACCGGCGCCGAGGTCGCGCGCACGCTGATCAAGAAGGTCACAGAGAGCGAGCGGATCGAGGTGCTGGAGAAGGCACGCATCCTGGATCTGATCGTGGAGGATGGCGTCGTCTTTGGAGTAAGGGCCGCCGTAGCCGGCAAAGCGGTCGAGATCATCGCTGACGCGACGGTGCTGGCGACCGGCGGTTGTGGGCAGGTTTATCGGTATACCACGAACCCGCAGGTCGCGACGGGAGACGGCTACGCAATAGCACACCGCGCCGGTGCCAAGCTGGCAGACATGGAGTTCGTGCAGTTTCATCCCACCGCTCTCGATACGCCCGAGAATCCGTTGCAGCTGATTTCGGAAGCCGTGCGCGGGGAGGGCGCGGTTCTCCTCAACGAAGAGGGTGAGCGATTCATGCTCAAGAAGCATCGACTCGCTGAGCTGGCGCCACGCGATGTCGTGGCGCGCGAGATCTTCCGCGAGAAGGTGGGAGGCAGGCGGGTCTGGCTCGATGCGCGGATGCTGGGCCCGGAATTCCGCGAGCGCTTTCCAGGTATCTTCGCCATCTGTCGGGCGCGCGGCATCGATCCCTCCAAGGATCTGATTCCCGTCACACCGGCGGCGCACTACATGATGGGAGGAGTCGTCGTCGATCTGCGCGGCCGCTCGAGTCTTAACCGCCTATATGCGTGCGGGGAGGTCTCACGAACGGGAGTACACGGGGCCAACCGGCTCGCATCGAACTCGTTGCTGGAAGGACTCGTATTCGCCGAGCGTGTCGCGCGCGACATGATCGACACCAGGAAGTTGCCGACACTTCCGCGCAAGAAAGACTGGGACGTTCCGGCGCTGCGCGATCGAGGCGCGGCGCTGGTCGCTGCGGACAGCATCCGGCAGGTAATGTGGGACTACTGCGGCATCGATCGCAGCGCCAAAGGGCTGAGGCTTGGCCACACCAAGCTCACCGAGATCGAATCCCGGCTCCCGGAGGGGGCGACCGAGGAAGCGAACATGGTACAGACATCTCTGCTGATTGCAGATGCCGCGCTGTTGAGAAAGGAGTCGCGGGGAGGCCATTATAGAAGTGATTTTCCGCGCGCAAAACGAAAGTGGAGCGGCAAGCACATCGAATGGTAAGTACGACGGACAACCCGTACGCCGGGCTGCAGGAAGAGATCAGGCACCTCGCGAGAGAGCGCAACGCAGTGATCATCGCGCACAACTACGAGCGTGCCGAGGTGCAGGACGTCGCGGATTTCGTTGGTGACTCGCTCGGGCTGAGCCGCGAGGCAGCCAAGACGAAAGCAGACGTGATCGTCTTTTGCGGCGTTCACTTCATGGCGGAGACTGCGGCAGTGCTCTCGCCGCAGAAGACTGTGCTTCTTCCCGATCTTGCCGCTGGATGCTCATTGGCGGCAACCATCGACGCCGACCAGCTGCGCGAGTGGAAGGCAGAACATCCGGGCGCCGCCGTTGTGTCCTACGTTAACACGAGCGCCGAAGTAAAGGCGGAGAGCGATTACTGCTGCACCTCCGGCAACGCGGTGGAGATCGTGAACTCCATCCCCATCGACCAGGAGATCCTCTTTCTCCCTGACATGTTCCTGGGCGCGCACGTGCGGCGCATCAGCGGCCGCAGGAACATGCACGTCTGGATGGGCGAGTGTCACGTGCACGCGGGGATCGATCCCGAGGACATAAGACTCCAGCGCGCGGCGCATCCGGGGGCGGAGTTCCTGATTCACCCTGAATGCGGCTGCGCCACCAGCGTGGTAGAGGCGGTGTCGGCGGGAGACGTCGATCCGGCGGGAGTTCAGATCCTTTCGACCGAAGGGATGATCAGGCGTCCAAAGATTTCCGATAACGACGAATTCATAGTCGCGACCGAAGTCGGGATTCTGCACCGACTCCGGCGCGAAAATCCAAAGAAGACATTCTATCCCGCGAATCCCGACGCAGTGTGCGCGTTTATGAAGGTGACCACGCTGCCGAAGGTGTTGAATTCGTTGGAGCGGATGGAGCACCGCATCACGGTGGCTCCGGCGATTGCCGCGCGCGCGCGCCGCGCCATCGAGCGGATGGTCGCGATCGGCGGGCAGACACCGCTCTCGCCGCTTCCTGAGTCCTCGGAAGATCCTGGCGAATGATCCAACGGGGGGAAAATGAGCTCGCCGCTCATGGGTTCTTCTGGGAGGAAGGACTTCATTTCCCACTGACGAAGAAAGAGACCACCGCGATCGTCTCGGCCGCACTGCTGGAAGACGATACCAGGCACGATATCACAACGGCGGCGACGGTGCTGTCGAACCGCCGCGCCAGGTGCCGCCTCGTTGCCCGACAGGCGGGTGTGATCGCGGGACTCGCTCTCGCTTGCGAAGCGTTCGAGCAGCTGGACCCGGCTGTGACCATCCGCATCGAGCATGACGATGGCACGCGGGTCAAGCCGGGTACACCCGTGATGTTCCTCTCGGGTCACGCGCGCGGACTGTTGTCGGCCGAGCGGGTCGCGCTCAATTTCGTTCAGCACCTATCGGGCATCGCGACACTCACGGCACGGTATGTCGAGGCGATAGCGGGGACGAGCGCGCACATTCTTGACACGCGGAAGACGACACCGCTACTGCGTCGCCTCGAAAAATACGCCGTTCGCGCTGGTGGAGGACTCAATCACCGAATGGATCTGTCAGCGGCGGTTCTGATAAAGGACAATCACCTGGCAGCGGTAGATGCCGATATCCGCCTGGCCGTAACGCGCGCGCGGGCGGTCGGCCCTGCAGGGATCAAGGTCGAAGTCGAATGTGATACGCTCGATCAGGTTCGCGCGGCGATCGATGCTGGCGCCGACGTCATTATGCTCGACAACATGCAGCTGGTGGAGTTGCGTCAGGCGGTCCAGTTGGTGGACGGCCATGCGGTAACGGAGGCGTCGGGCGGAGTCACGCTCGACACCGTGAGACTCATCGCGGAGACAGGTGTGGACTGGATCTCGGTTGGTGCGCTGACACATTCGGCGCCGGCGCTCGATCTCGCACTGGATTGCGACTGATGGCGGAGGACACGTGCGACCTCTGCGGCTCGACCAATATCAAGGAGATCAAGTGCAAGCTGGTCTGCCTGAACTGTGGAACGATTTTGAGGAGCTGCGCCGATCTCGAAGTAAATAACAGCTGAGGACTGCGAGCTAACTGCTACTTCGGACTGCGGACTAAGTGCGGCCTACGGACTAATTGAGGATTGAGGACTACAGCAAAAACCGCATCGTTATGATTGTAGTCCGCAGTTCGCAATCGGTACGGAATCCTCAATTAGTCCGCGATTCGCAATGGCAGTTAGTTCGCAGTCCTCAGTATCGTTACGCCATCAATCGAGGGGAGTTGATATGGATCGTAGAGACTTCGTGCGGGTGAGCGCTATCGCCGGCACCTTGGCCGTCCGAGGAAAATCGCTAGCGGCGGAGACATTGGCGGATCGTGAAGCGTCGGATGCGCTTCGCGCCGGACGTCGTTCTTCCGTTCCTCCGTTCGAGCTCGATGAGGTAACGCTGTCGGACCTTCAGGCGGGAATGGCGACGGGGAAGATGACCGCGCGATCCATCACGCAGCTGTATCTGGATCGCATCGCGGCTCTGAATCTGAGTGGCCCGGCGCTGCGCCACGTGCTCGAGACGAATCCAGACGCGCTCTCGATCGCCGATTCGCTGGATCAGGAGCGGAAGGCCGGCAGAGTTCGCGGTCCTCTGCACGGTATTCCGATTCTACTCAAGGACAACATCGATACCGCCGACCGGATGACGACGACCGCGGGATCACTGGCGCTCGCGGGATCGATTCCGCTCCAGGATGCGTTCATCGCCGCGAAGCTCAGGGCAGCGGGCGCGATCCTGCTCGGAAAAACAAATCTCAGCGAATGGGCAAACTTCAGGTCATCGCACTCGACGAGTGGTTGGAGTGGACGCGGAGGACTCGCCAAGAATCCGTACGTGCTCGACCGCAACGCATGCGGATCCAGCTCTGGATCTGGTGGAGCAGTCTCGGCAAATCTATCGGCACTCGCAATTGGGACCGAGACCGATGGATCGATCGTGTGTCCGTCGTCCGCCAACGGACTAGTAGGCATCAAACCCACGCTCGGCTTAGTTAGTCGGGCGGGAATAATTCCAATTGCGCACAGCCAGGACACCGCTGGACCAATGGCGCGTACGGTCCGCGACGCGGCAATCCTCCTTGGCGTCATCGCCGGAGTCGACCCACGCGATGCCGCGACAGCAGCGAGCAGTGGACGCGGTCAAACCGATTACACGCGATTTCTCGATGCCAACGGCCTACGGGGAGCCAGAATCGGAGTCGTGCGCAAGCATTTCGGCTTCAATGACGCCGTCGATGCGTTGATGGCCAGCGCGATCGATATCATGAAGCAGCAGGGAGCGGTGGTCATTGATCCAGTCGAAATAGCGAGCGAGGGGAAGTTCGACGACAGCGAATTTGAAGTGCTGCTCTACGAGTTCAAAGCTGATCTCAATGGTTATCTGCAGGGACTTGGTCCAAATGCGCCCGTGCGAACGCTAAAGGACATCATCGATTACAACGAAGCGCACAAGGATCAGGAGATGCCCTTTTTCGGCCAGGATATCATGATCAAGGCGCAGGCAAAGGGACCGCTCACAGAGAAAGCGTATCTCGCCGCGCTGGCGAAGGATCAGAAACTGTCGCGTGAACAAGGGATCGACGCCACGATGAACAAGAACAAGCTCGACGCCTTGATTACTCCGACCGGAGGACCCGCCTGGCTGACGGATCTGATCACTGGAGACCATTACGGCGGCGGCTACTCCACGGCGTCAGCAGTCGCGGGTTACCCGCACATCACCGTGCCGGCGGGATTCTCACATAACCTTCCGATCGGTATTTCGTTTTTCGGGCGAGCGTACAGCGAGCCGACTCTGATCAAGCTCGCCTATGCGTACGAGCAGGCGACGAAGCACCGGCGAGCTCCGGAATTCACCCCGACGCTCGGCAACGCAGGATGACCGAAGCTAGCCCGGAGCCATCAGCTGTTAAGCCGACAGCCCCCGGCCGGTAGTCGTAAGTCGTAGTTTGCAGTTCATTCGTCGAGAATAGCGTCAGTCACGAAGTAACCCTTTCCTGCCCGCGCGAATCCGGCAACGCCGCGGCGGGTGTCGTCGATTTCTTCCTCACGCGAATCGAGCGTGCTGCGGTTCTCCCGAAAGCGGCGCCC
>DASWGL010000390.1:0-3105 GCA_036393735.1 Gemmatimonadaceae bacterium
ATCAACGACGTCGTCGCTGATTCTCTGAAGAAGTATGAAGGGATGCTTCTGACAGATGCCGGGAAGCTGCGCGGTGAAGACGCGTACGATGCCGCGTTCGACATCCTCATCGCCGATCAGGGAAGGACGGGCGCGATCTACTTCTCCTTCAACGAGGACGCGCTGCGCCTGGCGATGAAGCAGCCGTGGGTTTCGGTGGGGCAGGATGCAGGCGCGCAAAGTCCGGATTCCACCGGGAAGTTCACGGACCGAGAACACCCGCGCGCGTTCGGCACTTTTCCAAGGATACTTGGCCGCTACGTGCGCCAGGATTCAGTCATTACGCTCGAGTTCGCGATCAGGAAGATGACGTCACTCGCGGCGCAACGGGTTGGGATCAATGATCGTGGCGTGCTCAAGCCCGGCATGTTCGCGGACATCACCGTCTTCGATCCTGCGACCGTCATCGACCGGTCGACGTACGAGGATCCGGCCCAGCTCGCGACGGGAGTGAGTTACGTGTTCGTGAATGGCATTCCCGTCGTGGACGCCGGACACGTTACCGCTGCGTTGCCCGGCCGCGCTCTGCGCGGGCTTGGCTACCAGTCCAGGCACTAAGGGCAGTTGGGATTGACGGAAGCGGCGAGAAGATCTGCCGGACGCTGATGGGCGCGATCGCTTGCCCGAACAGCCGCTGTAAGTAACCGTAGACTCTTCCGCAGAGTTCCCTGCGGCAAGCATATGCGCCGCGGTGCATTTTCTCTAGCTGGCGAACATCTGCTGGAAGGTGATCGATGGAATCGCACACCAGGCACGAAGCGCACAAAGGACACAAAGGACACGAAGGACACGAAGTGCACGAAGGACACGAAGGACACGAAGGACACGAGGGACACGACAAGCACGCGGGTCACAGCGTTGAGATGTTCCGCGACAAGTTCTGGGGTTCTGCGGCCTTAACTGTTCCGACCGTCGTCTGGTCGCCGACGGTCCAGCAGTGGTTCGGGTTCCGCGCGCCGACTTTCCCCGGGTCTAAATACGTTCCCGCGATCTTCGGGACCATTCTCTTCTTCTACGGCGGAATGGTGTTCCTCCGAGGCGCGGTCCAGGAGATCGAGGACCGTCTGCCGGGAATGATGACGCTCATCTCCCTCGCTATCACCGTGGCGTTCGGGTTCAGCGTCGCCGTCACGCTTGGCGTTCCAGGGATGGATCTATGGTGGGAGCTCGCGACCCTCATCACCATCATGATCCTCGGTCACTGGATCGAGATGCGCTCGATCTCTCAGGCACAGGGTGCACTGAAGGAGCTCGCCAAGCTCGTTCCCGATACGGCGCTTCGTGTGGTCGGAGAAACGACAGAACAGATACCGGTGTCGGCGCTGCGCGAGAACGACGTCATTCTAGTGCGTCCGGGCGCGAGCATCCCCGCCGATGGCAACGTGGTCGATGGAAACAGCGCGGTAAACGAGGCCATGATCACGGGCGAATCACGGCCCGTCGAGAAGAAATCAGAAGACAGCGTGATCGCCGGCACGGTCAACGGGGCCGGATCCTTGCGCGTGAAGGTAACTGGAACGGGTGAGCGCACTGCGCTCGCGCGCATCATGCGCCTGGTTGCCCAGGCGCAAAGCTCGCGATCGAAGGCGCAAGCGCTTGCCGACAGGGCGGCATTTTTTCTGACCGTCATAGCCATCGCATCAGGTGTGATCACGCTCATCGCGTGGCTCGTCGCCGGAGCAACGCCGGCGTTTGCAGTCGAGCGTGTGGTCACAGTACTCGTGATTGCGTGTCCGCACGCTCTCGGTCTCGCGATTCCGCTCGTCATTGCAATCTCGACCACACTCGGCGCGCGCTCGGGACTGCTGGTCCGCGACAGGCGAGGATTGGAAGAGGCGCGAAATCTCGACGCCGTGTTCTTCGACAAGACGGGGACGCTGACACGAGGCGAGTTCAGGGTAGTGGAGATCACGCCCTCGCACGGGGTTTCCGCCGACGATGCGCTGAGACTCGCGGCCTCGGTAGAGCGCGACTCGGAACACACGATAGCGCAGGGCGTGGTCAAAAGCGCGCAGGAGAGAGGACTCGCCCTGTCACAGCCGACCGAATTTCAGGCGATACCGGGCCAGGGAGTGCGAGCCACCGTCGAGGGGCGGCTGCTAATGGTTGGTGGTCCGGCTCTCCTGCGCCAGCAGGGCGTCGAGCTCGAACCCGAACTGCGTGAGGCGATCGAGCGTGCGCTTCGGCGGGCGCAGACAGCGATTACTCTCGTCGAAGGGAACTCGGCGCTTGCCGTCCTGGCGGTGGCGGATGCGATTCGCGACGAGTCACACGACGCCGTTCGACGGCTGCACGAGCAAGGCATCGAGGTCGTCATGATGACTGGAGACGCCAACGCAGTGGCGGATGCAGTCGCCCACGAGCTCGGGATCGATACTGTATTCGCCGAGGTGCTGCCGGAACAGAAGGCAGCAAAGATCCAGGAAGTGCAACGGACAGGAAAGCACGTCGCCATGGTGGGAGACGGAGTCAACGACGCCCCGGCTCTCCTGACCGCGGATGTCGGCATCGCAATCGGTGCAGGAACTGACGTCGCTGTTGAGGCGGGCGACGTGGTACTGATTCGAAGCGACCCGCGGGATGTTCCACGCATCATCGCGCTGAGCAAGGCGACGTATCGAAAGATGACGCAGAACCTGTGGTGGGCAGCTGGCTACAATATCGTTGCCATTCCGCTTGCCGCCGGGGTGCTCGCGCCCTGGGGTATCGTGCTGAATCCAGCCGTCGGCGCGATTCTGATGTCGCTAAGCACTGTGGCGGTAGCTCTGAATGCGCAGCTGCTTCGTCGTGTCGCGTTATGATATCCGCCTCGCTGGCGCCGCTGCCTTCGGGATCGCCCGCTTGATCTCCGTGAACCTCGAGCGGGGTTGATCAGATTGTCTTTCGATTCAGCGTCTGGGTCGGCGGCCCCCCGAAGGATTGTCGGCGGAGGGAGCCTCCGCACAGTGCATCAGCGCACGTAGCGCAGGTATTCGTAGGCGACGGTGTTGGTGGTGTCGCTCGCGAGTGCTTTCCGAAAGTTTTCCACCGCCGCGGTTTTCCTGCCTGACATGAGCTGCGCTTCAC